>CALFVP010000179.1 GCA_937928175.1 uncultured bacterium
ATAGATTTAAATAGTGTCATTGAGAATGATATAGGTGAAAAGGTTTTCTTAAGGGGATTCCAGTATTTCGTTTCTGTATCTTCTTATTCCTTATCAAAAAAAATATACAGCCCTCTTAGTAATGTAACTAATGTTGTATTAACTAACTAATTTTTTTAATTCCAACGTCATTTTATTTGTAGGCACTCCTATTATACTGTCTATATCACCTTCTATTATGTTAAAGAATTTTCTTGATCTTTCTATTGCTATTCCACCAGCCCAATTGTGTACAGGGTTTTCTTCCACGTATTTGTCTATTTCATCATCTGGGACATTCTTAAAAAATACTGTCGATACATCAAAATTGCTTAATGTAAGCTTGATATCTGAGATGTAAATAGAGTATGCTGTTATTATTTCTTGTATATCGTTTCTGTACGAGTATAACCATTCTCTTGCTACTTTTTTATTTTTTGGTTTTTGTTTTATTTCGCCTTGATGGACAACTATTGTATCGAATGTTGCAATTATGAATTTGTTGGGATTTTTTATTGTTTTCTGTAGTTTAATATTTTTCTTGTAGGATAGAAACATTGCCACCATGATAGGATTATTTTTGTACTCTCCAAGTTCTTCAATAGCTTTTTGTTCATCAATTTCTGATGGTATTGATTCAAATTCTTTGAACAGTTTGCTAAAAATTTTTTTTCTTCCCTCTGAAGCACTACCTAGTATTATTTTGTATTCCTCTAGCATAGTGAAGTAGTATAATAAGACTGTATATTTTAATTCAATTTGATTGCTTTTGTTTAGTCAAGGTGTTCTCCAAGGAATTTACGGGGTTTCATTTTTTAAGAGCATTTTGTGTATCCGCAGGATTTACAAGCAAAACATCCATTTTCGTACACTAGTGATTTTTCTCCACAACTTGGGCATTTTTCCATTTTTATATTGCTTGTTAATTCTAGTTTAATAGGTGCATTTTTTGTTCCGTTACCGTTAGAATTGTTTGTTTCTTTTGTAAGTGTTTCTTTGTTTGTTGTTCTTTCTTCGTACGTACTTTTGTGTATTATTGATAGAGCTTTAGCTACTGCGTCTGGTATCGAATGTAAAGCTATTCCCTGATCCCAAAAAGTTTCTTCTCCTTTTATTCCTTCCAGCTGTTTTATTACATCTTCTACATTTCCGCCGTTTTGTAGGTAAATACTTATTAATCTTCCTATTGCTTCTGCGTCTGCTTTCTCGTTACCTCCACTTTTACCAATGTTTATGAATACTTCTTTTATTTGTCCTTCGTTATCTCTGTTTACCGTTACGTACAATGCTCCTTGAGATAACCTAAACTTTAACGTCTCACCCGAAAGTATTCTAGGTCTTTTAAATTCTTGTTTTTCTTGTTTTTTGCTTTTAGCTTTATCTTCTGTTATTAATACTCCTTCTCTGCTACCTTCTCTGTAAACGGTTATTCCTTTACATCCTAATTTCCAAGCGTAGAAGTATATATCACTTATTGTTTTTTCTGTTACTGTTTCGGGTAAGTTTACTGTTGATGATATGCTATGGTCTATATGTTTTTGTATTGTTGCTTGCATTTTCACTCTGAAGTATGGATCTATTTGATGTGCTGTTACAAAAAAGTTTGGAAGATCTTCTTCATGTTCTATTTTGAATTTTTCCATATACCTTTTTACTAGAGGGTGGTATACTTTAAAGAATTCTTGGCTGAGTGATTCACTTCTTCTTATGTACGATAGTGCAAAAACTGGTTCAATTCCACTTGTTACACCTGCAAGTAGTGCTCCGCTTCCAACAGGTGGTACAGTTAAAAGTGCTACATTCCTTAGCCCATGCTCCTTTATTCTCTCGATTAAATTTCTGTCAAATTTTTTTAGAAACTGGGATTTTAGGTGTTTTTTTGCATCAAAGTTTGGAAATGGTCCTTTTTCTATTGCTAAGTTAACACTTTCATCGTAAACTATGTGTTTTATTTTGTTAAATAATTCGTTTACAAAATCTATTGCTTCTTCGCTATCGTACTTTATTCTCATCTTTATAAGCATATCACCGAGTCCTGTGAATCCTACACCTATTCTTCTACTTCTAAGAGATGTTTCGGTTTGTTCTTTTAGAGGGTGTCTATCTTTGTTGTAATCTAGTACGTTATCCAAAAACCTTACAGTGTACCTTAACGCTTTTTCTAGGTTGACCCAATCTACTTCACTATCTTCCTGTAGTTCGTTTATTACAAATCTTTCTAGGTTTATATTCCCCAAACAGCAATCACCGTATGGTTCAAGTGGTATCTCACTGCATGGGTTTGTTGTTAGTATATGCATGTTGTTATACTCCGATGTAGACATTTTCCTCATAGTTGAATAAAATATTAAACCTGGTTCTGCTGATGCCCATGCGTTATGTATAATCTTATCCCATACCTCTTTAGCTTTTACTACTTTGTATATTTTTTTCTTTCTAATTTCGTTTTTATTTGTTACGTAAAAGTAATTTTTTTCGCTAAAGTGATAAAAACTTCTCTTTGACAAGTCTATCTCTACAAAATCTTCCCTTTTTCTGAGAATTTCTAAAACTTTTTCTGTATCGTGTGTCCCAAATTCGTTTTCTAGATCTTTCTCTCTAAGTATATCTGGGTACCAAAGTTCCCAGTTATCGTCTTTTTGTACTGCTTCCATAAATTCATCCGTTATAAGTATTGATATGTTTGCATACCTTACCTTAATTCTTAGAGGATCATTTTTAATGGTTATAAACTCTTCTACATCTGGGTGTGAACAATGAATTGTTATCATCAGTGCTCCTCTTCTTCCACTTTGTCCTATAGTTCCCGTTGTAAGTGAGTATAAATCCATAAATGATACCGCACCTGTTGAAGTGTAAGCAGCGTTTTTAACAGGACTTCCTTTGGGTCTAAGCACTGAAATGTCTATTCCCACTCCTCCACCGTAACTGTACGTTCTTGCCATCTCTTTCATTGTTTCGTATATATCCTCTATGGTATCACCTTTTATTGGAAGTACGTAACAGTTTAGTAGCGTTGCTTTTCTTTCTTGTTGTCCAGCACCAAACATTATTCTACCACCAGGTATCATTCTAAAATCCTCTAGTAACCAGTAAAAATTTTCTTCCCATTCTTTCCTTTTTTCTTCACTTTTCTCAACGGATGATATAGCTTTTGCAACTCTTCTCCACATCTCAGGTGGAGTTTTCTCAATCACATTACCTTCGTAATCCCTTAAAGCATACTTTTCTATAAAAACCCTTGCTCTTAACTCATCAAAACCAAACCATTCTAACGTTTCGTTACTTATCTCTTTAACTTTCATTTTATTCCCCCTATAGTCTAGCGATTTTTCATTAATTTTAATATCGAAATTATTTCTTTTATCTGTTCTTTTACTAAAAAGTCTCTTTTTATAAGTGAGTCTATTCTCTCGTAAGCTCTCATTGCGGTACTATGCACTTTACCAAACTTCTCCGCTATTTGAGAAAAACTTAAATTAGTTAACTTTTTTGCTAAATACATTGTAATCTGCCTTGCAAGCATCAAATCTTCTTTTCTATCACTCCCTATAATTTTATCGTAAGTTGTATCATAGTATTTTGCTACAGATTTTATTATCTCATCAATAGTGTAAGCTACTTCAACGTGTTCTTTGGTGTCTGTTTCTATGAGATCTTTCAGTAATGTCTTTAGTGTTGTAATGTTTAGAGTACCTTTCTTAAGATTGATAAATGCTGAAATTCTGTTTACTGCTGCTTCAAGAGATCTAACGTTACTTATTATACTGTTTGCTATAAATTGTTTATACTCTTCCTTTATTTCTATTTTTTCATTTTTTAGTTTCATTTCAAGTATTTTAAGTCTTGTTTCTAACTCTGGTTTCTTTATCTCTACAACTAGCCCCCCTTCAAATCTACTTATCATTCTATCACCAATTTCATCAAGTTCTCTGGGTGTTCTATCGCTTGTAAAAACCATCTGCTTTTTGTCATGGATTAGCTTATTGAATGTATGGAAAAGTTCTTCTATTGCTTGTTTCATCGTTGATTTGAAAAATTGTACATCATCTATGAGTAATACGTCTGCTTCTCTGTACTTTATTCTGAATGATTGGATTGTTTTTGAGTTTAGTGCTTTGAAAAATTCGTTTGTGAATTGTTCACTAGTCACGTAAATTACTTTTTTAAGTTTCATCTCTTTTGTTACGTTGTTTGCTATAGCATGCAGTAAGTGCGTTTTTCCTAGTCCAACACCACCGTATATAAAAAGAGGATTGTAGTTTTTGCCTGGGTATCTACTTACATTTAAAGCAGAATGATAAGCAAAATCGTTACTTGGTCCTACTACAAACGATTCAAATGTATACTTTGGATTTATAAGGTTATGTTCTTTTTCCTCTTCCTCTTTCTCTAAAACTACCACGTTACCTTCTACCTTTTCGTTTTCTCTATTCTTTAAAATTCTTTTATTTTCCTTCTTTGTTACTGTACTTCTATTCTCTGTTTTCTCTTCCTTTGAATCGTTCTCAACAACTAACTCAACATCTACATCGTAGTACTTGAAGGTTGAACTTATTCTATCAAGGTAATTTTTTTCAATCCACGTTTTAGTAAACTCGTCTTTTGTAGTTATTATGAATTTTCCATTTCTGTACTGTGGTTTAACTTTAGAAAGTACAATCCTATCAAATTCGTTACCTATAGTAGCTATGTTTACAAACTCCTCCCATGTCCTCAAAAAAGCATCCATAATTTCCCCTTTCTAACTTTTACCAAAAGGTAAATATATTTATAAACAACTTACCCCCATTCTATCAATACTACTTTTTGTCCTTTGTTTGAATATTTTAACTAAAAACTCGTGTCTCATCTTACTCGTAAAATCTTAGTTTTCTGTATGATTATTGGGTAATATTACTATATTGATTTTTTTACAGCGTTTTTTTAAAACGTTTGTCATCTTCTAATTCAGTAATATTTTTGCTTTTTATTATTGTATCTATGAATTTATTAACCATCTTGTATACAGTGTTAGTCGAACCGTACGATTTTGATATGTTTACCACTTCGTCTAATACTACCTTGTAAGAAACATCGTTTATAAAAATCATAGTTATTCCCAAAAACAAAATGGATTTGTCTATCGTTGTTATTGTTTCTTGATTCTTTATGTAAAATTCCTTAAACACTTTTTCTATCTTCTCGTAGTTAAGAAAATAGTTTTCTAGTATCTTTTTAGAATACTGTAATATAAATTCTTTGTTTCTGTATTCCATTTCTTCTTTAAAAATTTCATCAACCCATGAAAATTCCATTATCTTTTCTTTAGGTATACCTATTAAACTTTGGTATATTCCTTGTAGTGCTATCTCTCTTGAAATTGTTTTGTCAAACTTCATTAAAAAATTATTAATGAGATTACCCTCAAATCTCTAAAAATTTATTTTATTGAAAAATTTAGTTTTTTGATTTATAATAATAAGAATGGAGGTTTTATATGGTTAGAGTTGGGATCTTATCTTTGTTAATTTTGGTATTTAGTTTTTATTTAGGTTTTTCCAATGTGTTAATAATTGATGAGAGACCTATAAAGGTTAAGGTTAACCTTCCTCAAGAGGATATTGATTTTATAAGTAAAGTTGTTACTTATTCCTTAAACGATTTATCTGATATTTTACCTTACAGTTATATAGATGTTTTTTCTGTTCAAGAGTGGGCTAATTCTGTTATAGACATTATAAATTCAACAAACACGAATGTAGTGACTGTAAAAGGTAAACCTTCCGTTCCAGCTAAGTTAGCTAAATTACAAATAACTTCCATTGATGCTAAATCAATTTCTTCCATATCCAAAGTTATTAGTGATGTTAAAGGTGCCTTGATTGCTTCTTACTTACCTTCAAAAAACGGAATTAAAATAGATTTACAGTACTTAGATCAATCTGGTAAAGTTGTAGGAAGAAAGAGTTTAGATCTACCTTTTGATACAGTTAGAAATAGAGATTTGTTTATCCTTCAAGTTAAAGAAAGTATAATTGATATTCTTTCTGCTTGGAGGTACTATTACTATGATCCTTTGAGAGTTGGTACTTTGAATGTATCTATAAAGCCAGTTGTTAAAGGTGCTTCTGTTGTTGTTAAACCTAAAAATACAGTACTCAATTTAGGTAAAAATACCTTAAATGAAGGTGAATATACTTTAGTTGTTTCTGCTCCTGGATTTCGTCCTATAGTAACTAACGTTTACCTACCTGGTGGTACTACACTAAATTTGGTTTTCTCTTTAGAAAAGTCTTCCCCAATTGATTCTCCTATACCAATGGGGTTAGTTTACATAGATGCAAACGTTAAAGGTGTACCACTTATTG
Source organism: uncultured bacterium (assembly GCA_937928175.1). Taxonomy (GTDB): domain Bacteria; phylum Spirochaetota; class Brevinematia; order DTOW01; family DTOW01; genus SKYB106. The sequence continues at coordinate 6,369 of CALFVP010000179.1, forward strand.
TTGCTGAAGGTAACGTTTTTGGTACTACCCCTATGTTTACTAATCTAACCGAAGGTATTAAAAACATCATCTTTCAGCAAACTCCTACTACACTTTTAAAAAGTATTCAAATAGATGTAAAAC
>CALFVP010000180.1 GCA_937928175.1 uncultured bacterium
GAAAAAATGCCTTCCCTGAGTAAATGAGAATTGAAGTAATTTGGTACTTTGGTAAAGCTAATACCGTACGGTGATAAACCATCTGCAATTCCAATATTAACAAACTTGTTTAACCATCTTTCAGTATAGTTTTTTAGCCTATAAATTTTTTTTGATATTAAGAATTTTTCTCTAAGTAGATAGTAATATCCTAGCATAGCATCAAATTCAGATATCCTTGAAAGTTTTTCATCTTTTGTTAGATTTTTGTCATTACAAAGCAGAGTAAAAAATCTTCCTAAACTCATAACTATAACTTCTGTGTTAACATTTTTAAGTTTTTCCAAAATGTCGCAGTACCTTATTCCCCTTCCTAAATATAAAACCTTTGAGTAATCAGAAAAATCACTTAACTGTAAAAACTTATTGAAGGGTTCAAAAAGATCTGGGTTTTCAAGGTTTAATTTCTTATTGAAAGTAATGGAAGTATATTCGGTATTAACTGAGAAGTTTTTTCCTAACAATTTTTCCAAGGTATCTCTAAGAGAAAGTAAATCATTAAAGAAAAAGAAATTTTTAAACCTATTTCCTGTAAGGTCGTTAACTAATTTCAAGAATCTGTAGGTAAAAATTCCGTTTGAGTAGGAAAATATAGTGGTTTTTAAGTAGTTTTTTACCATTTTTGTGATGAATTTATCCGAAAATCCTAGATAAATTCTTCCGTAATCCAAGAAAAAATCAGAAAATTTTTGATCTTTGATATCGTATATATAACATTTTTTTTGCTTTTTAGCAAAAATATTTTGATTTAGGAAATATTTGTTTGAGAATACGAATTTTTCGATGAACTCTTGGGGTATTGTTTTATGTTTTTTAAAAGTTTCTTTAGTAGGGAATTTTGACATAACTTTTATTTTATGTGATGGAGATAATTTCTTCTATTGTTGTTATTCCGTTTTTGACTTTTTCCATTCCTGAATCGAGTAAAGTTTTCATTCCGCTCTTTATGGAAATTTGTTTTAGCTCAAAGGATGGAAGATTCTTAATTATACCTTCTCTCAAGTTTTCATTTATTTCTAATATTTCAAAAACAGGTATTCTGCCACTGAATCCTGTACCGTTACATTTTTGGCATCCTTTTGGTATAAATATTTTTTCTCCGTCTTTAAAGTAATTTCTAATTTTTACATCTAGCTTTGAAGTATCGATTTTTTTCTCTACCTTGCAATGAGGACATAGTTTTCTAACCAATCTTTGAGCAATAACAACGTTTAGAGTGGAAGCAACTAAGTAAGGAGGTATACCCATATCGATGAGTCTAGTTATGGAAGAAGGAGCATCGTTTGTATGTAACGTTGACAAGACGAGGTGTCCTGTTAGGGCAGCTCTTATGGCAATTTCTGCAGTTTCGGTGTCTCTGATTTCTCCAACCATTATTACATCTGGATCATGTCTTAGAAATGCACGTAAAGCGTTGGCAAAAGTAAACCCAATTTCTGAATTTATTTGAATTTGTTCTACTCCATCTATTTGGTACTCTACTGGATCTTCAGCAGTTATAATCTTTTTTTCGAACTGTTTTATATACATTATCCCAGCGTAAAGTGTGGTAGTTTTACCACTTCCAGTAGGACCAGTGACAAGTATAATACCGTTTGGTTTACTAAGAGCTTCTCTGTACACTTTAACTTCTTGTTCATTCATTCCTATGGACGAAAGGCTAGAAATCATGGAAATATCTTTAGACAAAATTCTCATTACTATGTTTTCGCCGTATATTCCAGGAATAATGGATACCCTTATATCTACATCTTTTCCCATATGTAAAAACTTTATTGCTCCGTCCTGTGGTAATCTTCTTTCAGAGATATCTAGATTTGACATTATTTTTACTCTTGAGACAACACTAGGGTACAGATCTAAAGGTGGACCGTCGAATTTGTACAACTTACCATCTATCCTATACCTTAAAACAGTTTTATTTTCGTAAATTTCAAGATGAATGTCACTGGCTTTTCTTTCAATTCCCTCGGATATTATCTTATTAACTAGCATTATAACTTTGCTTTCTTCTCTTTCCTGTTTCTTGCTTTCTCTCTTTTCGTAACTTATCTGCTTTTTTGCTTCAACTTTCTCCATGCTAAATCCACTTGAAATGGCATTTTGGAGATCAGCTAGATATCTTTTTATTGCAGATGTTTTAGCAAACCTTGTTTCAACGTGCTTGCCTGTTATGAATCTTATTTCGTTTATAACATCAAAGTCTGATGGGTTATCGACAACAACAACTGTAAAATCATTCTCGTAATCTATAGGTGCAACATTCTTCTTTTTACAGAACTCTATTGGTAAAATAGACAATAGTATACTTACCTTCTCAGGAGGTGGGAGTTGTATTTCACTTTCGAAGTTTACGTTAAACTCATTAGATAGAATACTATACAACTCTTCTTCGGATATTTTGCCATCTTCTATCAACAGTTCGCCTAACCTTTTATTTAAAAGCTTTTGTTTTTGTAAGTAAGAAGTTAACTCTTCTTTTGTTAAGATACCCATTTCTATAAGTATATCACCTAAAGCCATATATTAAAAAATTATATTTCATATATCCGATAATTTTCCAATGAATTATGTTTTTCGAGAATATAATTTGATTTTTTTAGTTAATTTCCTTAAATTTTCATATACTAAGAGGTAATTTTATGTTTCCTGAAGGGTTGACACCTAGTTCAAAGAAAATATTGAATATTCTTTCACAAGAAGTAGCAAAAAGGTTGAGAAATGACAAAATAGAGGTAGAGCACCTATTGATAGCAATAATAATTGACAACGAAAATAGAGCTGTTAGTGCTTTAAGGGAATTGGGAGTAGATACAGAGAGATTGAAGTTTGATCTTGAGAATGCGATCAGGAACCCAATGGGTCCGATAAACATGGGATCTTTACCGTTTAGTCAAAATGTTAAGAAGATATTAGATGTAGCATTGGAAGAAGCAAAAAGGTTAGGTCACAATTATATAGGACCTGAACATATACTAATAGCCATGATGAGCGGTTACAGTGGTATAGCTTACATAATTTTAGAAAACAACGGTATAACTCTTGATGCCTTAAGAAGAACAGTTGGAAGATTGTCAAATACTACTGTACCGTTTGGTACGAAACAAGTAGAACCTAGGGAAAGAAATAAAAAGAAAGTAAGAACACCTTTACTGGATGAATTTGGTATAGATTTATGTAAACAAGCTCTTGAAGATAAATTGGATCCAGTGATAGGTAGAGATAATGAAATAGAAAGGACAATACAAATACTGGTAAGAAGGAAGAAGAATAATCCTGTTTTGGTTGGGTTACCTGGAGTAGGTAAAACATCTATAGTTGAAGGTTTAGCTCAAAGAATAGTTAAAGGTCAAGTTCCTGAATACCTTATGGATAAAAGGATAGTCCAGTTAAACATACCTGCAATTGTTGCAGGTACAAAGTACCGCGGTGAGTTTGAAGATAGACTTAAGAATATAATAAATGAGATAAAATCGGCAGGTGATATCATAGTTTTCATAGATGAGATACATACGGTGATAGGTGCTGGAGCAGCAGAAGGAGCAATAGATGCAGCAAATATTTTAAAACCAGAATTATCAAAAGGAGAAATACAGTTTATTGGTGCTACTACTCTCGATGATTACAGAAAATATATAGAAAAAGATAAAGCTCTTGAAAGAAGGTTTCAGATAGTACTAATCGAAGAACCACCTGTGGAAGTAGCTATAGACATTTTGAAAGGAATAAAGAAGAAGTATGAAGATTTCCATAAGGTAAAGTATGAAGAGGAAGCGATAACTCAAGCAGTTTATCTATCAAAACAGTACATTCAAGGTAGATATTTGCCAGACAAAGCAATAGATTTAATAGATGAAGCTGGTGCAAAAGTAAGAATGAGAATATTCTCAAAACCAAAGGAACTTGTAGATCTTGAGAAAGAGATCGAAGAATTGGAAGCTAAAAAGAAAGAAGTTATAGCAAACCAAAACTACGAAGAAGCAGCAATATACAGAGATAAACTAAACGAAACAAGACAAAAGTACGAACTTCTGAAAGAAGAATGGGTAAATAGTATTTCTTCAATAGTGGTTCCAGTTACAGTAGATGACATAAGAGAGACTCTTTCATCGATGACAGGAATACCTGTAAAAAAACTAGGAGGAATGGAAATAACTAAGTTAGCAAATATAGAAACTGAATTGAAAAAGAGAGTGATAGGACAGGATGAAGCAATAGAGATAGTCTCAAAAGCAATAAGAAGAGCAAGAATTGGACTTAAACCCAAAAATAAGCCAATAGGTTCGTTTTTGTTTTTAGGACCAACTGGAGTTGGAAAGACAGAATTAGCGAAATCTCTGGCAGAGTTCTTATTCGGTAGTGAAGATAATTTAATAAGGTTAGATATGAGTGAATTTATGGAAAAATTCACAGTTTCAAGGTTAATAGGTGCTCCACCAGGGTACGTTGGATACCAAGAAGGTGGACAACTTACAGAAGCAATAAGAAGAAAACCTTACTCTGTGATACTGTTCGATGAAATAGAGAAGGCTCACCCAGATGTTTTTAATATACTTCTTCAAGTTATGGATGATGGAAGGTTAACAGATAATCTAAATAACGTAGTAAACTTTTCAAATACGGTGATAATAATGACCTCTAACCTTGGAGTAAAAGAAATAACAAATAAAGGATATCTTGGCTTTGCTAAAGCTTCGCAGGAAAAAGCATTTGAGTATGAAAGTATGAAAGAGAAAATTCTAGATGATGTGAAAAAATATTTCAATCCTGAATTTTTGAATAGGTTAGATGAGATAGTGGTATTTAAACCTTTGTCAAGAGATATAGTAAAAGATATAGTTCAAAAGATGATAAACGAAATAAACAGAGAGTTAGAAATGAATAGGATATCAATTTCTGTGAGCGATAAGGTTAAGGAATTTATAGCAGAAAAAGGGTTTGACCTAAAGATGGGAGCAAGACCTTTAAGAAAAACAATAAGAAAGTACATAGAAGATGTAATTACTCAAAAAATAGTAGAAAAGGGTATAGATATATCTTTACTAGCTAAAGAAAATAAGAAAATAAATGTAATATGTGATGAGTTGGAAGGAGATAAGGTTAAAGTTGAAATAAAGATAGATAGAGAGAATGTAAAATCTGATACAATAAAAAGGGTTAAACAAAAAGGTAAAGATAAGATAATGGAAACAGCAAAAAATTAGCTTATTAAACTTTCAATGCAGTGAGCAAACTTTAATAATTCTAAGTCCTCGAAAGGTTTACCAATTATTTGCATACCTATTGGTAGGTTATTTCTGTCTTTACCAACGGGAATTGATATAGCACATGTTCCAACAAGGTTTACAGTAACGGTAAATATATCAGATAGGTACATTTCTATAGGATTAGAAACTTTTTCACCTATTTTGAAAGCAGTGGTAGGTGTTGTAGGAGTAATTATAAAATCAACTTCACTAAAAGCTTTTTTAAAATCGTTCTTAATCAAAGTTCTAACTTTCAAAGCCTTAAGGTAATAAGCATCGTAATATCCTGCAGATAGTACGTAATTACCTAACATTATTCTTCTTTTAACTTCTTTTCCAAAACCAACGGTTTTTGTATTGTAATAAACTTCCTTTAAAGATTTAGCTTCTTCTCTTAAACCGTATCTTATGCCATCGAACCTGGAAAGGTTAGAGCTTGCTTCAGCTGGAGCAACTATGTAGTAAGTAGGTATTGCATACTTAGTCATAGGAAGTGAAATATTTTTTACTTTAACTCCCTTGGATTCTAAAATCTTAATTACCGTATTTATACTTTCTAATATATCTTTTTGTATGTTATCTGTAAAGTATTCTTCTGGTAATCCTACTACAATATTAGACAGATCAATTTTTTCTTCTAATCTTTCGGAAAGGTCGGTAATGTTGAACTTAACGGAAGTTGAATCTTTAGGATCGTATCCAGAGATGATTTCTAGTAATATGGAAGCGTCTTTGACATTTTTAGTGATAGGTCCAATTTGATCTAGAGAGGATCCAAAAGCAACAAGTCCGTATCTAGAAACAAATCCGTAAGTTGGTTTTAACCCAACAACTCCACAAAATGCCGAAGGTTGCCTTATAGATCCACCAGTATCGGAACCTAGAGAAGCAACACAAAAATCTCCAGCTACACTAGCCGCAGATCCTCCAGAGGATCCCCCAGGTACTCTACTTCTATCGTAAGGGTTTCTTACTACACCGTAGTATGATGTTTCGTTAGATGATCCCATAGCAAATTCATCCATATTGGTTTTACCAATTACAATACCTCCTTGTTTTTTTAGTTTTTCAATTACAGTTGCATCCTCAACTGATATAAATTTCTCAAGAATCCTAGAGCCACACGTTGTTGGTAACCCTTCGACATTTATGTTATCCTTTACTGCAATAGGAACACCTAATAACTTACCACTTAAAGAAGATCTATTTTCATCTATGCGTTTAGCAGATTTTATAGCTTCATCTTCATTGACTGTTATAAAAGCATTTATAGGGTACTCAGAATTTTTGTCTTCTTTTATTTTCTTTAGGTACTCACTAACTAGTTCATAACAGGATAACTTACCGCTTTTTATACCTTCAACAACTTCAGAGATTGTAAAACCTTTATGCATATGATTACCTTCTTGAAGCTTTTTTTGCACAGCTGGAACATATGTCTGTATATGGAATCGCTTCAAGTCTTTCTATTTCTATAGCATTACCACATATTTTACATTTTCCATAAACACCATCTTCTATTCTCTTAAGAGCTTCGTTAATTTTATCTATTATTTCTCTTTGGACTCCGGATATACTTGCAAGAAGTTGAGATTCGTAAAATTCACTAGCTTTATCAGCAATATCTCCTTCAGATTGATCTGCAAAACTTTTGATGGCAATTTCTTCACCAAAAATATCAGAAAGTATTTGTAATTTTTCTTTAGATAATCTATTTTTAAACTCTTCTAACTTTTCTTTACTTATCATTTCCTCTCCTCACTAATTTCTTTTACCGTAACAAACTTTTTATTTCTCTTAGTGTAAAATTTTACAATACCATTTTTAGTTGCAAAGATGGTAAAATCTCTTCCTTGTGCTGTACCTTCACCAGGGTATATCTTGTTTCCTATTTGTCTTACTATTATATTGCCTGCTCTAGCAAATTGTCCATCGTACAGTTTAACTCCTAATCCTTTGCCTCTACTTCTATCTTTCACATTGGGATCTTTAGCCATAATATCCCCCTATGTTTCTAGTAATTTTAAAAGAAATAGCACATAAATTAAAAGTTAAGTTGAAACTATGAAATTTCTTAGTGTAAAGGTGAGAATATTCAAGAAATGGTACTTAAAGAAATACGTTTATAAGAGTAGAATAAACTACATTCTAAAAAATACATGTTTTTTGTTTAAATTTCTTTATAATCTAACTTTTGTGATACCTACGTTAAATTTTTACTTGTGTTAAGGCTTTTGGTTGGAGTAGAAATAGTGTAGGTTTTTGTATATTTTTTATATACGTTTTTAGAATTTTTTCATGTAGAGTTGAAAAATTTTGGTTTTATCATAAAATATTAGATACTTTATAGATGAAAGGTAAAGCAATGAAATGGAGAAAATTTCAAGGGCTAAAAAGTGTAAAGGAGTATAAGACTTTGTACGATGGTGAAAACTACTTTAGAGATCTATTTCCTTATACGGAGCCGCCTGTAATAGAGTTTGATGGGTTAATTCCGCCTCAATATATTCCTGATGAAATATGGATAACGGATACAACATTTAGAGATGGGCAGCAAGGTAGAGATCCTTACACAGTAAAACAAATAGTTGATATATTCAAATTGCTAGTGAGGTTAGATAACAATAGTGGTATAATAAGGGAATCAGAATTTTTCTTATACACTAATAAGGATAAAGAAGCTGTATCGAAGTGTATGGAAGTTGGTGCTAAGTATCCAAGAATAACTGGATGGGTAAGGGCTTCGGAGAAAGATATAAAAATACCTATAAGTATGGGTATAAACAAAACTGGTATTTTGACATCTGTTTCTGATTACCATATATACAAAAAGCTAAACATGGATAGAAGGAAAGCAGAAGAAATGTATTTGTCAACTGTTATGAAAGCTATAGAGTTAGGTTACAGTGAGATAAGGTGTCATTTTGAAGATGTAACTAGGGCGGATATATTTAATTTTGTTATACCGTTTGCACAGAAACTTGTGAAAATCCAGGAAGAAAGTGGGCTAAAGATTGTGATAAGACTATGCGATACAATGGGGTACGGTGTACCATTTCCGACAGCTTCAGTACCAAGGGGTATACCAAAACTTATATATTACTTAAGAGAAGAAGCGGGAGTTTCCCCGGAAATGTTAGAGATGCATATGCATAATGACTTTGGTGTTGTTGTTGCGAACTCTGTAGCAGGTTGGTTGTACGGTGCATCATCAATAAATTCTTCTATTTTAGGAACAGGTGAAAGAACAGGTAATGCACCTCTAGAACAAATTATATTCTGGTACCATGCTATAAAAGGTAATACTGGAAATATGAACTTAAAGGTAATAACGGAAATAAAAGAGTACTACGAAAAGGAAATAGGAGAAAGGATAGATCCGCAGAAACCTTTCGTAGGAGCATCGTTTAATGTAACTAGAGCAGGAATACACGCCGATGGATTAATGAAAGATCCAGAAATATACAATATATTTGACACCGAAAAAATACTTGGGGTAAAACCGTTTGTAGTAATAACAGATAAGTCTGGAACAGCAGGAATTGCATATTGGATAAATACTTATTTTAACCTTGACGAAAATAGAAAACTTTCAAAAAACCACGAAGGAGTAAAAGCTATATACAACGAAATAATGGATATTTATGAAAAAGGAAGAACCAATTCTATAACACCAGAGGAAATGATAAAACTAGTGAAAAAACATATTCCTGAACTGATAGATGAGTAAGATGATTTACATTGTTGGAGTTAACGATATATCAATACAACTTCACAATCGTATTAGAGACTCTTTGCTAATAGGACCTTACAAAG
>CALFVP010000181.1 GCA_937928175.1 uncultured bacterium
GATGCTTTCTGGAATATTGCATAGAGAGAGGTTTGTATTCCAGGCATTATTACACCACCTTCGTAAACACCATTAATAACCACATCTACTGTTGTTGCTGTACCAGTATCAACTACTATACAATTATCCCCATAAAGTACCTTTGATGCGTATGCGTCAACCAATCTATCGCTTCCTATCTCCAAAAAGTTCTTATAGTTAACTTTTATAGGTATTTCATGGGGTTTTATGAATTTTGGTTCTACTCCTATTAGGTTATTTATTCCATAATTAAATTGAACATCAACTTCTGGTACTACGCTAGATATCACTACTTTTGATATTTCTTTGGGTTTTATTGAAAAGTAGTTTAGTATGTTGAATAAATTTAGTGAAACTTCGTCTATTGTTATGAAATGATTTGTGTTTAATCGGAAATGTAAAAATTTAAAGTCTTTTGGGTCTAAGGATGATATTCCAAAAACTATGTTACTGTTTCCTATATCAATGCATAAAATTTTTTTCATACTATATCTATAGCAAATCCCATTGCTTTTTCATTGTATCCAAACTTTTGGGTTAACTTATCGTATCTTCCACCACTTGCTATTTGGTAAGGTTTTTCTTCAGTAAAAACTTTAAAGAAGAAATCACTGTAGTAATCCATCTCTGCTACCATTGTTGGATCCCATATTATTTCACTAAAATTGTCTTTTAGTATTTTTATTTCGTTCTCTATATCATCATCCATTTTTATTTCAAGTATTTCGCAAACTTTCGATTTAACTTCACTTATATCTTCACTAAACGTTAAGAAAATTAATTTCTCTACCTCTTCTATAAATTTTTTACCTCTTAGTATGCTTTTTATTGAAGGTATATCTTTGTTTGATAGTAGGTATTTGAATATTTCTTTGTCTTCTGTATCTATATTTGATAGTATTTTATCTATTACTTGTGAAAAGTTGAATACTATTTTATAGTCTTTTATTACTTTATTTTTCTGGAGAGTTTTTAGTAGTTCTTTTAGTATTTTTATCATTTCGGTGAAATTTTCTTTATTTCCTCCTATTATTTCTATTCCGAACTGTTTTATTTGTCTTGGATGCCATTTAAACTCTGGTTCTCTAAAAACTTCTCCGTAGTAGAATATTTTTACAGGAAGTTTAAGGTTTTTTATTCTTGGTGCTAAGAATCTTACTATCTGCGTTGTTATATCGTACCTTGGCACTATGAAATCGTTATTGTCTTTGAATACGAATAATTCTTTTACGTTGCTTCCTAATGTTTTTTCGTAAACTTCGAAAAAGTCAAAAATTGGTGTTGTGATTTCTAAAAAATTGTATTTTTTTGTAACTTCAAATAGATCATCTATAAGTTGTTTTCTTGATTTTAGTTCAAACGAAAAACCATCAGGTGCTCCAATAAGGTCCTTTCTTGCTAGAAATACACTCTTCAGAAATTCCTTCATTACATTCCTCTTACAGTAAACCCTAGTTTTTCTTGTATATCTTTGATAATATTTAGAAATACAACTTTTATTTCTGTTTCTTCTCTAACTTCTTCAACCCATTTTAATTTTATAAGTACGTTTACACTTTTTTGTCCTTGAGGTATGTTTTCCCCTTCATAGATATCCATAACTCTCACTTCTTTTATTTCTATATTTTCATTTCCGGTATCATAGTTTTTTATGAATTTAACAATTTCGTTTACGTAATAGTCTTTTGGTACTAATATTGAGAGGTTTTTGGATGATGTAGGTAAGTTTTTTGTTTGCTTGAATGATATATCTTTTTTTATGTATTTTTCTATTTTTGAAATTGATAATTCACATGCAAATGTATCGAGTATTTCTAGTTTTTCTGTAATTTCTGGATGTACTTTCCCTATTATACCTACTTTCTCTTCGTTTATTACAATTTCTCCAGATATGTAATCATGAAAGAAAGGATATTTTTTAGGTAAAACCTCGTAGTGTATTCCTAGAGATAAGAATATTCTGTCCAATGTATCTTTGAGATCGTAATACGAAAAATTCGTATTTCCCGACCAATTTTCGTACTTTTTACCGTGTAGTATTATACATAGGTTTTTTTCTTCTTCAAATTCTATGCCTTTCCAAAACACTTTACCTATCTCGAATATTGATAAATTTTTATATCCCTTATTTACGTTTCTTTGTACTGTTTTTAGAGAATTTATAAGTAAGATAGGTCTTAATATTTTATCTTCTGATATCATTGGGTTTTGTATTTTTATTAGTGAATTTTCATCTATGTGGAATATTTCTACGTCTTTTTCTGATATGAATGAGAAGTTTATTATTTCTGAGAATCCTTGAGATATTAAGTTGTTTCTTAGTATTTTTTCTAGTTTTAATTCATCTGAAGGGATTTCTGGATTTTTTTCTATTCTGGGGAGGGTAGATGGAATGTTGTCATAACCAAATATTCTTGTTATTTCTTCAACTATGTCTTCTTCTATAGCTACATCTTTTCTGAAACTGGGGACTTTTACTGTTACTTCATCTCCTTTTGTTTGTAGTTCGAATTCTAAATTTTTTAGTATAGACTTTAGTTTGTTTGTGTTTATTTTGTATCCTATTTTTTCTGTTAAACTAGTAAAACTTGTTTTTATTACTGTTTCTTTCAGTTTATCACTTTTTACATCCGTTAGGTAAGATATTTCTCCTTCGTGTATCATTGATGTTG
>CALFVP010000182.1 GCA_937928175.1 uncultured bacterium
GTTAAAGATCGTCAGAGAAAGTACATAGGTGATATAACTTCTCTTAAGAAGAGTATGAAAGAATTAGGCTTGATTAATCCTATTGTAATTTCTGATGATTATACCCTCATCGCTGGATACAGGAGATTATTGGCTGCTAGGGAGCTTGGTTGGGAGAAAATTACAGCAAGAATTATAAGCTCTAAAGAAAAACATTTATTTGAAGATATAGAGTTTGATGAGAATTACGTTAGAAAAAATCTTTTTCAAGAGGAAGTGGAAGAGATAAGAAAGTCCAGAAACGTTCGTAAGAAAGGTTTCTTTAAAAGGTTTTTCCATGCTATTAAAAAGTTAATTTCATGAGGTACTTAAGATCTTTTTTAATTTTTATTTGTTTTCTGTGTTTCGCTAATTTTTTATTTGGTTTTAGTGTTCAGGATGTCAAAGTAGTTATATCTTTAACGAAATCTCAAATTAATTATACTTTTTCTTTTGAGTCCGATGAAAAGATTTTGAAATTAGTTTTGGATAGAAATATTTCTTCTTTGAAATTAAACGGAGTTAGTGTAAATTACAGAAAGGTCTATGATTTCGGAGTAAATGTTTATTATATTGATTTGCCGAAAAGTGGGAAGTTTGATTTAGAGGTAGTATACAGTTATGATATACTTAAGGAGTGTAGGAATAAGTCTATTGTGGTATTTTCTGAGGTTATGAGATCTTTACCTTACGTTATGACTGAAAAGAGTGATATAAACGTTTTTACTTCTGTTATAATTGAGTTACCTGATGGTGAAGAGTTAAATGTTTTTGTTGATGGTAAGATTTACACTCCTTCTTATGGTAGAGTTTTAATTCAGCAAAGAAAGTATAATTTACCTATTGTCATTGGATATTTGAATTTGATTAACGCAGATTATAATAGTTTTCGTGTTAGTATAGCTTTTCCTAAGGGAAACGAAAGTGTTGCTCTTAGTATATCTTCTTTTATCAATATCGCTAGAAGTTTAATTTCATCAAAGTTTGGATTTAAACTACCTGAAGAGATTAAAGTTATTTATTTTCCGCACTCTTCATTTTCTGAAACTATTGAAGATACAATTGTATTAAGTAAAATTGTTGAATCGTACGGAGATTACTTTTCTAACTTGGAGAAGATAGAAAATTTCATTTTATTGGTTCATGAAATGTTGCATTTGTTATTTAGAAAGAAGATAAGTGAAGATATTATTGGTATAATTGAGGGATTTATTCAATACGTAAGTATTCAAGTTCTTTCTGAGGTTTTTGGTTCTTCTTATATTGAAGATGTTGTATTTAACAATTATTTATCTCAAGTTAGGTTTTCATTTTTAAGTAGGAGTGGTAACAATGATTTAAGTATTGTGAGGTACAAAAAGTATCCGTTAGTATTTAGGTATATTTCTTCTATTGTTGGTAAAGTTTCGTTGATTTCGTTTTTTAGTTATTTGTATTCTCTTGGTAATATAAATTTTGATGTTTTTGAGAGTGCTTTTAGAGACGTTACGGGAGTAAGTTTTGGTTTATTTTATCCTCTTTTTGATGATCTTCCTACTTTATGGAATTTGGAGGTTACTTCTTCAGGAAGTTACGTTAAGGTTTATTCGACTGCTCCCACTAGAGTTAGCACAACCATGTATGTAAAAACTTCTGAATTTGAAACGAACTTATCTATAGAGATACCTAAAAATTCTTCTTTAGATTTTGTTTTTAGTAGTTCTATTGAAAACGTAGTTTTGAATCCTTTTAGGAATTTCCCTGAGGTGTTTTATTATGATAACTCTATTGTAAATAATGTTTTACCTATTGTTTTGAAGTTTGTTAATGAAATTAGTTACTTACTGAATACGGAAGATTTGACTAAATTAAAGAGTATTATCCCTTCAAAATCTTTACAGAATAAAGTTTACAAGTACATATCTAACAAAAGAAGTATATTTGGTTCTGGTGAAATTAAGGTGTTTTTGGAGAATATTTTTAGGTACAATAACCAGATAGTTTTAGAAGTTATTTTTGCTTCGGGTGTTAAGTATAGACAAGGTTTTATTACCATATCTTACGGAAAATCTTACTATGTGAGTGGTTTTTCTGTTATTGGAGAGTAGATGAAAGAATTTCTTTTATTTTTGAGTATCCGTAATCGTTTATTGATACTACTCTATATATTTTTAGTACTTCACTTTTCCCTTTGACTTTTATTGGTTCTTTTTCTTCTACTTCTATAAACTCTTTTATTAGTTGGTATGTATTTTCGCTTATTATGCATGTTTTTCCTGGTGCTGCTCCACATAATCTTGCAGCTGTATTTACAGCGTCTCCTATTACTGTGTAGCTTAATCTATCTTTAGATCCCATATTTCCTGCAACGACGTTTCCAGAATTTATGCCTATTCCTGGTGTTAACAGTGGTTTACCTTCTTCTTGCCACTTTTTATGGATTGAATCCATTTTTTGGATCATTTCGTAAGCTGTTGCTACTGCAAGTAGTGCATCTTCAGTTTTGCCAAAGGAAATAGGTGCACCGTAAACTACCATTATCTCATCTCCTACAAACTTATCAACAACACCTTTATATTTTTTCACAACGTCAACCATTTCAGTCATGTATTCGTTTAGTATTGATATTAAGTCTCTTGGGTCCATGTTTTCACTTGTTGATGTGAATCCTCTTATATCTGAAAATAGCATCGTTGTAAACCTCATTTCACCTCCAAGTTCTATTCCTTTTTTCATTAATTCTTTTGCAATTTCTTCGGATACAACTTTGTTCATAATGTCTCTCATTTTCTCTTTTTCTGCTATTTGTTCTACCATGTTATTGAAGTTTTTTGCTATAAATCCTATTTCGTCGTTTGATTTTACTACTGCTTTTACGCTTAGATTCCCCTTTGATAGTTCTCCCATGGCGTTTGTTATTATTCTTGCTCCCTTGGATATTCTTGTTGATAAGAAAATTACCAATAAAACAGCTATAATTATTGCTATTAGTGCACCTATTTGGACCTGTCTTTCGACAGTGATTATTGTTTTTTCTATACTGTCTACTGACATTCCTATGTAAAGATCCGCAACGTATTTGTTAAAGTCTTCTTTTATAAGTACTGGGTATGAAAATAGTAATCTTTTGTGTTTTTTACCTCCTTTGTTTTCAGTGTAGTATTGAAGAAAACCTGTTATACCAAAACTACTCTTTATAAATTGTTCTACAAGTAGGGTAATGTAGTTGTAATCTTCTTTTGATATGAAACTTTTGTTTTCATCTAGAAATTTTTTAAGTTCTTTGAAAAATGGTTCTATTACTTCGTAAGTTATGTAGTTGTAGTCGAGTACTTTTACAAACCTTGATAAACTTTCACGGAATTTGTTTGATAATTCTCCTTTATTGTATTTCCTTTGTATGTTTTTTATTTCCCAATAGAGTAGTTTTAGTTTTTCGTAGTTGTTGTTTAGGTTGTCGTGTAAATTTTTCTTTGTTATATTTATTATCTTTTTAGCTATCTTTTCTTCTATTTGTAAGGTTTGCATTATTTCTTGTAATATCTTTTTTTCTGGTACTTTGAATTCTAGTTCATAAGGCAAAAATCCTATAAAAATTTTTTCAAATACTCCTATTTCTCTTACTTTTATGTATTTTAGAAGTATTTTGTATGTTTCCACTAAGTATTTATTTGGAAAAGTGCCTTCTGGTAAGTTCAGTTTTTCCATAAAACTTATTTCTGGGCTTGAGTGTGCTAGTACTTTATTATCCAAATCTACTGCAGATGCCCATATTATGTCTTCTGTTCTAGGTATATCAGCAAAAGTTTCTATTAAGTTTATGTATTCTTCTTTTATTTGTAATTCTGAGAATATAGAGCTCATTGTTTCAGGAGATTTGAATATTTCATTTGCAAGTTTTGGGTTTTTGGCTATTTTTTCTGCTATTATTGATGATAGTATTGTTGAAAGTGATGAAGAAACGTTTTTAGATATTGATCCACCTCTAACTTTCATTTCGTTTTCAAGTCCTTCTGATGTTGAGCGAGTTGTAGAAGAATAAATTATTGCCACCATTATAACTATTATAGATAAAACGGATAAGAATATCTTTTTACCCAAACTTAACTTTATTTTTACTTCCATGCTTTACCTTACTTTAATAAATATAATAGTTTATTGGTAAATTTTTCAAAGTTTAAGTAGATTTGTTTAGGTTGTTTTGTTTATAATATTTTCTTTTGAGGAGTAAGTCAATGGGGACGATTTTGGATCTTTTGGGAGGTAGATTGCTTAAGGAAGTTGATGTAGAGGTTTACGAAGCCATAGTTAGAGAGATAAATAGACAGGAGTATCATCTTGAGCTTATAGCTTCTGAGAATGCTACTTCAAAAGCTGTTCTTGAGGCTATGGGTAGTGTTTTAACCAATAAGTATGCTGAAGGGTATCCTGCTAGAAGGTATTATGGTGGGTGTCAATTTGTTGATATTGTTGAATCTTTAGCTATTGAGAGAGCTAAGAAACTTTTTAATGCTGAGCATGCTAACGTTCAGCCTCACTCAGGAGCTCAAGCTAATACGTCTGTATACCTTTCTTTTCTCAAGCCTGGTGATACTATCCTTGGTATGAATCTTTCCCATGGTGGGCACTTAACTCATGGAAGTAAGGTTAACTTCTCTGGTAAAATTTACAATGTAGTTTATTACGGTGTTAATAAGGATACTGAAATGATAGATTACGATGAAGTTGAAAAAATAGCTGAAAGTAGTAAACCTAAAATTATAGTGTGTGGAGCAAGTTCTTATTCAAGACAGATAGATTTTAAAAGATTTTCTGAAATTGCTAAGAAAGTTAACGCTTACCTGTTGGCTGATATAGCACATTATGCTGGGTTAGTTGTTGCTGGATGCTACGATTCTCCTGTACCTTACGCTGATTTTGTAACAACTACAACTCATAAAACATTGAGAGGTCCAAGAGGAGGACTAATACTTACTAAAGATTCTTACGCAAAAGATATAGATAAGTCTGTTTTTCCAGGTATTCAGGGTGGTCCTCTTATGCATGTTATTGCTGCAAAGGCAGTTGCTTTTAAAGAAGCAATGACAGAAGAATTTAAAAATTACCAAAAACAAATTCTCGCTAACTCTAGAAAATTGGCCAATTGCCTTAGCGATAGAGGATATAGAATAGTTTCAGGTGGTACGGATTCTCATATGTTCAGTATTGATCTTAGAAATAAAGGAATTACAGGTGGTGAGGCTGAAACTGTACTCGATAAAGTTGGTATAACCGTAAACAAAAATGCTATACCTTTTGATCCTAATCCACCTATTAATCCAAGCGGTATAAGAATAGGTACCCCAACTGTTACAACCAGAGGTATGAAAGAAAAAGAAATGGAAGAAATTGCAGAATACATAGATGAAGCTCTAAAAAATAAAGATAATGATCAGAAACTTTACGCAATAAAAGATAAAATAGTAGAACTTTGTAAAAAGTTTCCTCTTTACCTTCGCTAAAATATTTTTTGGAAACCTTGTCAAAATTCTACTTGAAAAGTACAATTTTATGTATTATAATATTTCTAAAAGGAGGCTTGTATGAAATTTTACTCTTTGGTTATATTGAGTTTTACT
>CALFVP010000183.1 GCA_937928175.1 uncultured bacterium
ATGGATAGCTAGTTTATGTTTACTCTCAAGGTATATTACATTAAGTTACAGTCATGAAATCAATAGTTTTCGTAAGTATCTTAATTATCTAGTGTTTCTCTTTGTTGTTTTTCCACTTATTTTAGAAAGTAGCCTTCTTATGAGTTTTGTTTCTGCTTTTTTTGTTGCAGTTTTGTACTATTTGTTATTTAGTGTTTATCCTAGAAAGTTTGATATAAAGTTTAATTTGAATTTTTTGGTATTTTTAATTTCATCTTTTCTGTTTATTATTTTTGCTTTTGGTTATGAACTACATTTTTTTAAGTTTTTATTTGTTTTTTTAATTTCGGTTTACGTATTGTTTGTAGTTTTTGACATTTTTGTGAATGCTTACGTCTTATTAACTTCTTCGGAGAAAGAAGCAAGAAAAAATATTTCTGAAATTAGGTTTATGGTTAATAGAGTTTACATCTTTTGGGATAAAGTTAAATCTTACGGAAGTCTAATTCAAAATTTAACTTCTTACCTTGAAAGTAGTATGAAAAGGTTTTACAGTTATTTCCGTTACGTTGGTAAGATTGTCAAAGATTCTAAGGAAGATATTGGTAAGGTAAAATTTAGCTTTGATGAATACTTTAGATGGGTTAACTATTTAATGGATTCTTTGAAAAGTTATTTAAATGAGTTTTCTAAGTTAGAAGAATTGTTAAAAGATTTTGATATTTATCTAGATAGTATTTTTAAGGAAATTGATATCAGAAATGCTTTTTTTAAAAGTTTTTCAGATAACGTATTACTTATTTTGCAAGATATTAAGAACGTTAAAAGCTTTTCTGAAAGTATTCTTGATGTTTTGTCAAACATTTCAAGTGAGTTATCACGTGTATTAAGTGAAATTTTATTTATTTTTGAAATTAGTGTTGAGAGTGAGATTTTATCAGAGAATCTTAGTTTGAGGGAAATTATTGATTCTTTTAAAGGTATAAAGAGTATATCTTACAGGATTGTAGATTACATAAACAATGTTAAGCAAGAAGTTGCTAACAATCTAAACAAAAGCTTAATACTAGATACAAAAATTTCAAATTTAGAGAAAGATATTTACAATTTACTTTCATTTTCTGATTATATAGTTAACTCTTCTAATGCTCTTAAAGATAGTTTAAGTTCGCTAAAGCCTAATTTTTATTTTGATGATGTTAAGAGAGATATAAATGAAAGGTTTTTATCTTTCAAGGAATTTACTTATAGTTTGGATTTGAGTAAAGGGGAGTTTTTAAAAAATTTTGATACGTTTGATGAGGTTTTGAATATAGTTAGTAATTTGGATGAAAACTTAATTAACTTAGTTAATTCTGTGTTTTCCATACTAGGTATTGCAGATGTGGTTTTAAGGAATTTGGATGAGTTAAGGTTTAACTTTGAGAAAGTAGAAAAAGAGATAGAATCTATTTTGGTATAATTGTTAAGGATACGCTTGCTACAGTGGTATAGAGTGCAGTATTAAATCTTATTTTTCTCATTGCTTTTATTATTGCTTCGTCTATTATTGGTTCACCTGATGTTTCTGTTATTTCTATTCTTGATATAAAACCAGATGGTTCTATATGAAAAGTTAGGGTTACTTTTGTTTCTTTTCTTAGGATATTTGGGGGTATTTCTGGTTCGTACCATTCTATGACTTTTCTAGGTTCTCCTTTTATCCATTTTATGTTTCCACTTATTCCTTTTGCTGAAGATTCCTTTGATGATGGTGCAGAAGGTGTTGGTAATGTTAGTGTTTCTTTTTCTGTTATTTTTGGTTCTTCGGTTTTAGTTTTGCCTTCTGCTAAAGATGGAGTACCTTTAGGTTGAGTTTTGATTGTAAAATCTTCATTTATTTCTCTTTGAGATTGGAAAACTTTAGGAGAAGTTGGGGATATTTCTGTAATTTCTGAAGGTTTTGAAATTTTGGGAGAGACAATTTCAAAAACGAGTTTGTCTACTTCCTGTTTTGTTATACTTTTTTTAGGATTTTCAATCTGAGGTTTAGGAGAAGTTTTCTCTTTTTCTTGATTTAGGTTTGAGGTTAGTAATCTTACTTTTACTTCTTTAACTCTTATTTCAAGAGTGTTTTTGGGTAAACTTATGAATAAGATAAGGGTTATTGATATGTGTATTAATATCGATATCAATAAAAATTTTATCCATTTTGGTGAATATTTGTTATGGTAATGTTGTACGTACATAAATGCTCTCTCACTATGAAATATAATTAAGTCTGTTTAATTATGTCAAATAATACTGTAAGATACTTAAGGAGTTTATATGCAGGGTCGGTATTTTTTGTAAGGTTTTTGATGTAAGTTAATTAGGGTTTTTCCATTTTATATTTAAAGTTGAATTTGTACTTTTGTTAAGAATATTATTTTCTTGTGGATGAAAGTAGGCTTTTGAAGTGGAATAAGATAATTGAAAACACTTCTCCATTACCTTTTATTGTAAGTATTCTTCTTAATAAGTTAGAGGATCCGGAGGTTAGTATAAAGGAAATAGAGAACGTTTTGGAAAAAGATCCACTTTTGGTTGCTAAGGTTTTAAAAATGTCTAACTCTGCTTATTACGGTTTTCCTAGGACTATATCTACAGTTAGGGAAGCTATACTTGTTTTGGGTTTGAATACTATA
>CALFVP010000184.1 GCA_937928175.1 uncultured bacterium
AAAGTTTAACAGCAACCATTACCATTGAACTCATCAAAGTAAAATCCCCTATTCTAACTTTACCCAGCAAGTGGTAAGATATTGTTTTCATAACTTTAAGGAATTTATACACTCCCTTACTATTAAGAAAAGATTTTATAACTTTAGGTAAAAGACCAAATTCAACAGGATAAAACTCGTAAACCTTCTTATAGCCAACCCTAAAAAGTAAGTTTCTAAGAGTTTTATTTGAAAAGTAATGAAGATGTCCAGGAAGATAGTAATGATAATTACTACCAAAAAATTTACTCTGTAGTCCATCAATATTAGCAGTTTGTATTAAAACTATTCCCCCTTTAGTGTTAGCTTTGTATATTTTCTTCATTGTTTCAAGTGGTTTTGACAAATGCTCAACAACTTCTATCATAGTTATTATATCAAAAGTTTCCTCACCTATAAAAACTTCTTCAACATTTCCTTGAATAACGTTAATACCTCTACTTTTAGCGTAACTAGAGGAGTATTCCGAAATCTCAATACCCCAAGGCACTAAACCAAACTTCTTTGAAACCTCCAAAAACCCACCAAATGAACAACCAACATCAAGTATACTGTAAGGTTTTTTACCGTTTTCAATCTCGTATATGCTTATAAGTTTTTTCAACCTTTCATTCCAAACAAACTCAGCTCCTTTGATTTTTCTTTCATCCAGATAAGAATACACTTTATTACCAGAATAATACCCTTCATCGTAAAAACTTTTTATTTCCTCTTGAGAAGGAAAAGGAAACCTAAAAAGAGCACCACAGGAATTACAAGAATAAACATCAAAATCGTAGATACTTGATCTAAGAAAAAAAGAAAATTCACCTTCCCCACATACCCTACATTCCATAATTAAAATACTCGATATAAAAACAAACGTTTTAAATTTATTTTACACCAAAACCATATTATCCACGTGTACCACTTCTTCAGAAAAATCTCTAATACCCAAAACTTCACCAATTTCAGAACTTTTTTTACCCTTAATTTTATTTATCTCAGAAGAAGAGTAATTAGTAATACCTATAGCTATGTTATCTCCATTCTCATTCGCTATATAAACAACATCACCAACAGAAAATTTACCTTTAACATCAACTATACCAATAGGTAACAAACTTTTTTTATTCTTTATAGCTTCTGAAGCACCTTTGTCAACAACAATAACACCTTTTTTCTTAAAGACAATCAACATCCTATCTTTAAAAGATTTTAATTTATTTTCTGATACAAACCTTGTACCAAAACCATTATACAAAACATCTTTCAAAATTCCTTTTCTAAATCCGTTTGCAATGATACACTCAATACCCGATTCCATGCAAATAAATCCTGCCTGAATTTTTGTTTTCATTCCACCAGTTGACAATTCAAATCTCTTACCTTTTAAAAACCTACTTACCTCTTTCACATTGTCAACAACTTTTATAAGTTCTTGTCTAGAAGTACCAAAATCTTTGTATATTCCATCAACATCTGTAAGAATAATAAGCTTATCAGCTATAACAGTGTTAGAAACCAAAGCAGAGAGTATATCGTTATTACCAAATTTAATTTCGTCAACAGCAACAGCATCGTTTTCGTTTAGTATTGGTATTACATTCATCCTAAGAAGTTCATTAATTGTATTTTTTAGGTGAAGAAAAGATTTTCTAGAATTTAAATCGTTATACGTAACAAGTATTTGTGCTACTTCCATACCAAAATTACCAAAAAGTTTTTGGTACAACTTCATTAACTCTATTTGTCCAACACTTGACAAAGCTTGTTTCTCAGAAAGTGTAGCATAACCCTCAAAATTTAGTTTTTTTCTACCCAATCCAACAGCACCACTCGAAACAATAATAAACTTTTCACCCCTTAAAACCAATTCACAAACTTCAGAAACTATATTACTTAAAACATCCTCGTTTAGAACAATCTTTGTCCCAATCTTGAGAGTAATAAGCATAACAAAGACCAACCCCCTCAAAATCTCACTATTACTATAAAACTTCAAAAAAATTTATAAACTCAACCTCAAAAAACAAGTTATAAAATTAAAATCTACTGTAAAGTTTGGAGAGATCGTACAATTTTTCGATGATTTTACTGTTAATTTGGTTTTTCTTGACTCTCCAGCTCCAATTACCGTAAGCAACACCAGGTCTATTCATTCTAGCTTCACTACCTAATCCCAAAACATCCTGCATAGGAATAACTGCCAAAACTGCTGAAGATGAAATAGCAAGTTTTATAAGTGCCCAATTGATTTCTTTCTCACTTTTGGCACCTGTATATTTCATTACATACTCTTTATCTGTATCGGAAATTGAATTAAACCAACCAACTGTTGTATCGTTATCGTGTGTACCAGTATATACAACACAATTTCTATCGTAGTTATGAGGTAAGTATTCGTTATCTTGCCAGTTATTGAAAGCAAACTGCAAGACTTTCATACCTGGAAAACCAAAACTATCTCTAAGCTCAACAACGTCTGGAGTTATAACTCCTAAATCTTCAGCTATTATTGGTAAATTTCCACCTAAATTTTCCTGGACTTTTGAAAATAAATCAAATCCATAGGCTTTTTCCCATTTACCGTTAACGGCAGTTTCCGAACCGTAAGGTACAGCCCAATACCCAGCAAACCCCCTAAAATGATCTATCCTGATGTAATCGTACATTTTCAAAGACATTCTAATCCTATTAATCCACCATTCATATTTCGTCTCTTTAAGTTTATCCCAATCGTAAAGAGGGTTACCCCAAAGCTGTCCTGTAGCACTAAAGTAATCTGGTGGAACACCAGCAACCTTTACTGGAACCAAGTTATCGTCAAACATGAAAATATTGGTGTTACTCCAAGTATCAGCACTATCCATAGCAACGAATATAGGTATATCCCCCACGATCTCAACACCATTTCTATTGGCAAAAGCTTTAAGCTCAAACCAATCATCAAAAAATACAAACTGCAAGAACTTATGAAACTCTATCTCATCTTTTAAGATACTCGAATAATGCTTTAAAGCATCATGTTTTCTAAACTTAATATCAGTATCCCATTCTAACCAAGACTTTCCACCAAAATGCGACTTAAGAGCCATAAAAAGAGAAAAATCTTCAAGCCAAAAACTGTTGTTAAAACAAAATCTCTTAAAACTATCTTTCACGTAAGAATTATCTTTCTTAAAGTTTTCATAAGCTTTTCTAAAAATTGAGTATTTAAAGTTTATAACTTTACCGTAATCAACGTAACCATCTTCAAAACTTTCGTTAGGAATGTCAGATTTTGATATAAACTTTCTCTGAACCAATCTATCGATGTCTATTAGCAAGGGATTACCTGCAAAAGCAGAAAAACATTGGTAAGGAGAATCACCGTATCCAGTAGGTCCTAAAGGTAAAATTTGCCAAATTTTTTGTCCTGATCTAACCAGAAACTTAACAAACTCATACCCTTCTTTTCCTAAACTTCCTATTCCGTATTTACCAGGAAGAGAAGTTATATGCAAAAGTATACCTGCACCCCTTCTAAACATCTTCACCTCCAAAAATTTATTTTTTCTCAGATAGAGAAATTTCTATATTTTTCTTGATAGGATTGTCAAAAAGAATTAACAGATAAGGGTACTTAATTTCGTAAGATGGTATCTTGGAATACTCTATATCAAGGTAAACCTTATCATCTTTCTCAATAGCAGACGAAAAAACCAAATTAACATCATAGTTATTAGAACCAAAAGTTATTAAAACTGCAGATTTATCTTTCAAGAAATCGTAACCAACAACATCTTCTTTAACTCTTATCATAAAGTTATCTTCTTTTACAGCAGAAGGAAGATAATCCTTTAGTTTACTATAAACATTCTTTAACTCTCTTATATCCCTAACAATAAAAGTTTCAGCATAAGGGTATTTAAGAGGTATATTTCTAAAAGTAGAGTAGTACAGTTTTTTAACTTCATCAAAAGCACTTAATTTAGCAACAAAAACCCCTGTATAAGTATTTAATGGAATATTAATACCGCCACTAGGTATACCTGTATACTTCTCCCTAGGACAACCAAAAAGAACTAAACTCAAAAACAAAATTAAAATACCCCTTTTAAGCATATTAACCCCCTGAAAAACTTTTAATTTAAGTAAGATTTTCTAAGTTTTATTTTCTCTTTTTCAACTTTGACCAAAAAATCTTTGTAAACATTAGAAATATCTCTGATTATTCCAGCTTTATAACTCTTATACTGCTCAGTGTAACTTCTAAAAATGTTATCACTCTCATCTTCTATAAAAACAGAAATAAAACCTTTCTCACTTGTAAGTTCTTTTAGTACGTTATCAACGAAATTGGAATTAGTAATTACCGATTTAACAGTGTCTTTCAGCATTTTGCCCATTAAATCAACAGAACAAATATATTCACCTCCAAGAGTATCCATAAAAAGTCTTGCTTCAAATTGACTTGAAAATCTTTTGATACCTAAAATATTTTTCAAACCATCAAAGTAAACTTTACCAACCAAGGTATCATTAGAGAAAAATCCATTAAAGCTAAATTTTCCACCACCAAAAAGATTACCACTTAAATTAACAAAAACAACTTTATTAGAAATAAGCACAACATACTGGCCATCTTCCAAACTTAGAAATTCCGGAAGGGACAAAAAATTATAGTTCATAAGTTTTTTAGTAAGATAGTAAGGAAAATTAGAAACATACCTACCAACATACTTATCAGGATTTTTCTTAAACATCTCAACTCTTTGATCCCACGCAATTCTATACCCATCCCTCAAAATAGAAAGTTTTGAATAAATATCATCTACTCTCTTTTGATACTCAATCAAAATATTCTTGGAAGTATTAATAAACTTATCAAACAATTTAACAAACTCATCCGAATTTAAAGATGTTTTACCCTCAGAAAAAGCATTAAGGTATTCAATATAAGCAGATTGTCTAAAAGAATTAAAAACATCTTCCATGTCTTTCTTAACACTATCAACGTACTTAGAAATATCAAGTTCCATCTTACTAATTTTAACTGAGACGTTTAACCACGAAGATATGATTTCTTCGGAATACTTATAAAATATCTCACTATCTTTGACTTTACCATTTTCAAAAATATTACTAAAAGATTCAATAGAAACTCTGTTTAAATAAACATCCAAAGAATTCGTTACAATACTAAACAT
>CALFVP010000185.1 GCA_937928175.1 uncultured bacterium
AAAAACCTTTCAAAAGAAATAAAAACTGCAAACCTCTTAATATACCCACCAGATACTGTTTACATTAACTTAACCTACAACGAACCTATAATTAAACTATTCATTGAAAATAAATACATACTATACGATGAAAACTTAAACGAAGTTAAACTTTACACAAAAAAATCTTTCGATGAAGCTATAACAGTTATAGTTAAAAAGCCAATAAAAAAAGAATTTCTAAAAGACTTAGTAACATCTTTACAAAACACTGACAAATCCATAAAAAACAGTAAATATTTTCCTCAAATTTTCATATTCGATGAAAATGGTATATACGGTTTTAACTCAACTTTTAAAATTAACGTATACTTTGGTTTCTCTATCGATGAAACAAAGATAAGAAAAGCTTTTTTATCTACCAAATACATAATTCAAAAAAAACTTCCAGTAAGATACATAGATGCAAGATTTGACAATATCACAGCAAACTAAAAAGGTAAATTTAACCTTATAGCAAACTTATCCGATTCAATACCTAACGATATCCCCCAAAGCACAAATGTAGAAATAGTTCCAACAATAGAAGTTGTCCTCATATTATCTTTAAAATAGTAGTAATATTCTTTCATTTGAGCATACTCAGGTTTACCTTCCTTTGAATGTAAAAAAGAGTAATACCTTTCTTGAGAATCTGCCCAGAAGTATAAAAACACACTTGATAACGTTGTTGCCCCCAAAAGTATAGTAAGACCTGATAGTATACTGTAAGCAGTTTTATCTTTAAAATCCCTCAAGTACACTAAAATATTCGTCTCTCTAGACGATGTAAGATCTATATAACTGTAACTCTCTAAATTATCCTTACTTAGCGATATCCTATACTTACCAAAAGGTAAAAATAAATTAGTAGGAGTTTTTCCTATGTATTCATTTTCTACAAACAAATCCGCGTTACTAGGTATTGAATCTATCCTTAATTTACAAACATCCAGGTTCTTACTATCAGTAATGTCTTTCTTGTAGACATTTACCATTCCTTTCTTAACAAAAACGTAATCTACTAGCGAAAAAGTATTTTTAGAAATACTTACTTTATGTAATCCTTCAGAAACTATTTCTAAATCAGTCTTACCCTTACCTAAATAAAAATCATCAACGTATATATCGTAATCTCTAGGTAAAACATCTACTATTATCCCACCAGCATTATAGTTATAAAAAAACGGTTTTATGCCCCTAAATATCCTATGATCCACCGAAAGAAATTCATAAAAATCAAAATTCGTCTTAAAAACTATAAAGTTAGATGAAAAATTATTCGAAACAACAACAAACAAAGAAACCAAAAAATTGGTAAAATAATTGTTGATAACACCAGATGGCTCTAGATAATAAAAAACAACTATAGAAAAATCAGAAGGAGTACCTTCAACAAAAGGAATTCCATTAGTTATCTTCAAAATCCATCTGTTATTCTCTACTATATAGTTAGAAAGAAAATTATTACTCAATTTTAACTCAGTAACGTAAACCTCTTTCTCTACTATTTCCACCTTTACCTTATTAGTATCTTCACCCAAAGAATAATAGTTTGTCTCAAAAACTAAATTAGTTATCTCATTCGTGTACAAATAACCCTTTATCAACCTAGTATCAAACTTCTCTATAATTTCTTTTTCTATAATATCAATATTTTGAATTTTTAACTCATCTAACCTAGGGTTATATTTACCAAGAGATCTTATGAATTTCTTAAGATTTCTTTCCAACGTTTTAGTTATAAGAAAATCTAAGTCTATAAAACTAATCTTTTCTTGGGCATTTAAAAAAAATTCAAAGTTAGTAATATTACCAGCATACTCTTGCTTTTCTTTCTGGTAATACTCTGAAAAATCAATTTGAGTAACGTTTTCCTTAATGATATTCAAAGCATAATCTAAAGGAATATTTGTTATCTGGGATACATTGGTAATACCCAATATGGATACTTTTATATCTGTTTTCAAAACAGGTTCTGAAATTTTAGGTTTCACAAAACTTTGAGCACACGATGTTAGAAGAATAACTATTATGAAAAGTAAAAAAGTAAACTTCTTCATCAAGATTTTATTATTTTAAGAAAAAGACGTTTAAAAATACTAAATAATTAAAGATTAGATGCTTTATTACCCAAGGCTACACCTGCATCGTGCAAAGTAGAAGAAGCGTTTAGAAGAATTATATCATCTATCGTTATTACTCCGTCTGGATCTTTATAAAGGCCTACCAAGGTATTAGTGTAGAATATAGTATTTATAATACTATGTCCGAATATATCAACAGTATCTTCATATATACCGTAAGGTAAAGAAGATGAAGTACCACCTATCTGACATTTATCTATTACAAGCGGGGTTAAAGAAACCGAATTTGTTATGTATATTACACTTTTTTTAGATCCAGAAGAAGAATTATTGGTTATTACGCTTTCGGATACTATGACTTGCCCTTGAATAGAATCAATAAAGATTCCACTACCTAACGGAGAAGAATTTCCTTGAATCAATGCAGAAATAAGATTATTACCTATTTTTGAGAGATAAATTCCACCACCTCCAAAAGAAGAAGAATTACCTGAAACAATTCCAAAAATACTGTTATTAGTTGTTTTACTACCTATTAGTGAAATACCTCCTCCTGAAGATGATTGATTACCCACTAAATTTAAGTCAAAGCGGTTATTCGCAGAATTTTCTACTTCTACTCCTCCACCAAAAGAAGTAGAATAATTACTGACAGAAGATACGACAAATTCGTTAAAGTGAGAATTCGTTACAAGTAATCCACCTCCGGGACCGTATGCAGTATTTTCGCGTAAAGTGATATAAAATTTACTACTAACTACGTTATCTAACAACATTCCACCACCACCAAGAGAAGTAGAATTAGAAACCAATACGTTTGTTATAAGTATATTCGAAGCATTCTTAACCCTGATTCCACCACCAGTTGAAGAAAACGTTTTTGAATTGAGTATACTTATATTCTCTATAACTATATCCGAGACATTCTCGATTATTATACCCTGCTTAGCAATATTCGATAGATTTATCACTGATACTCCAACTACTTCTGAAAAATCTGAATCCCAACCACCTTTAATTGATATCTTTTTGTTAGTTATAAATACTGTGCTTGATATACCATCGCCAAATTTGTATTCACCATTTTCGATGTATATCTCAGAAGATGAAGATTGGTAAGAAATACTCAAAGCTTTGTCTATGGAAAACAAAGGAGAAGATTTATCACCTTTATTACTATCACTACCGTTTTTTGATACGTATACCTTTATCACACCTACCGATGAATTATTATTCTGAGGGTTTTGAATTGTACATGAGTAAAGGAATAGTAAAAAAACAAAAAAAACAATTTTCTTCATATCAAAACCTCACTTATATAATATAATAGTAAAATTTTCGTTAATTACTAAGTTTTCATTTAAAAACTAAGTTTTCATTCAAAATGATTTTTAATTATTTTTTGTTTGACAAACCATCCTCGTAATCATCAATTAGATAACTAGCGAATCTATTTTTTCTAAGTATAGCTGGAGTTGAAATATCGTAAATATCCTTTGAGAATTCTTCTTGTGGTTTTGTTAACCTTCTTTTGGATAAGAATTCTTGCCTTGAAACTATTTTACCTATTCCAGGTATAACTTTTATTCCCTCTTCTGTTTTTTCTTCTCTTGGATGTTGTGATACTTTATAGACATTTGTTTGCTGTTCTGAGTCAACCGTATGCGAGAAACCAGTTGCAATAACTACAACTCTTATTTGATCGCTCAAAGATTCATCTGGACAAGCTCCCATTATTATATTAGCTTCTCTATCGGAAGTTTCATTTATAGTTTCCATTATTATATTAACATCGTCAAGAGATAATCTAGGTCCTCCAGAAATGTTTACAAGCACTGCCTTTGCACCCTTAAACGATATATTATCAACAAGAGGATTATTTATTGCTTTTTGTACAACAACTTTAGGATCAGAATCAACTCCTATTCCCATAAGTGCTTCTCCACCTTCTTTTAGTACAGTTCTAACATCGGCAAAATCAACGTTAATTAACCCTGGTTTAGTTATTATATCGGACATACCTTGTATAGCATGCATCAAAACTTCATCTGCCTTATGAAACGCTTGAATGAGAGGAGTTTTCTTATCTATAACTTTAAACAAATTTTGATTTGGTATAACTATTATTGTATCAACGTTTTGTTTAAGTTTTTTTATTCCTTCTTCTGCTCTATCCATTCTTTTTTTACCTTCAGTTATAAACGGTTTGGTTACAACGGCAACTGTGAGAGCTCCTATTTCTTTTGCTATCTGAGCTATTATTGGTGCTGCTCCAGTTCCTGTACCACCACCCATACCACAAGTTATAAAAACCATGTCAGAGCCTCTCAAAGCATCGTAAATTATATCCCTATCTTCATTCGCAGCTTCTTCACCTACCTTAGGATCAGCACCAGCACCCAAACCTTTCGTAAGCTTCTGCCCTATCTGAATTTTCGTAGGAGCTAAACTCTTAGCAAGAGCTTGAATATCAGTATTAATTGCTATAAAATCAACATTCTTAATTCCAGATTCTATCATTCTATTTACAGCATTACACCCAGCCCCACCAACACCAACAACCTTTATATTAGTAGGATTTTCATCAAATTCATACATAAACCCCCTCCCACTCCAAAAACTATTTGTAAGTATTGTAAACTAAGTAAATACCGCTTTCAATATTCTTAAAAAAATATTACCTCACAATCAAATAAAGTATTCAAAATACAAGTATTTGAAATACCAAATTTTAACTTGACAAAA
>CALFVP010000186.1 GCA_937928175.1 uncultured bacterium
TCTCAGAGTTTCATCTCAAGAAGAGTAGGTTTATTTACGCCGGCGTAGCTCAGAGGTAGAGCAACTCACTCGTAATGAGTAGGTCGTGGGTTCGATTCCCACCGCCGGCTAGTACCTATAACTTTTCACTCTTCTCATCTCTAATTCTATGTCTTTCTTCTTTATCTCTTCTCTCTTGTCGTATTCTTTTTTACCTTTACATACCCCTATTTCTACTTTACACCACTTTTTGTCTTTTATGTAAACCCTAAGAGGTATTAAAGTAAACCCTTTCCTTTTGATCTGTCCTTCTATTCTATCTATCTCTTTTCTATGTAAAAGTAGCTTCCTTTTTCTGTAAGGGTCTGGTCTGAATACACTAGAAGCATGGTAAGGAGATATATGCATGTTGTGAATGAATATCTCCCCGTTTTCTATCAAGCAAAACGCATCATCTATGTTCACATTGTGTTCCCTAACGGATTTTATTTCACTACCTTTTAATTCTATACCCGCTTCGTAGGTGTCATATATCTCGTAATTTTTCTTTGCTTTTCTATTAGTTGATACTACATCTATTGACATAAAGTATAATATAATAACAAATCTTAACTTCTTTCAAAGAATTTTTTGTTTAGATTTTACCTTTAAATACTATCTTTACCTTATCTTCACTAAGTTTCTCAACTTCTAGGTTTTCATTGTAAAACTTACCAACACCTTTAATTAACCCAATCATGAAATCTATCATACCCCTTTGAGATTTGTAGTGCATAATTAAAGTTTTATCATCGATTTGTTCGTACTCAAACCTTGGAGGACGAGCATTTTCCATTTTTTTTGTTAAATCGTAGTGTACTTTGTCCATTGCCATTAAGAAGTCTTTAGCGTTTTTGTGTATTTTGTAAAGATGTCCGTAAACTTTCTGTGAATAGTTATTTACCCAGTAATCTCCAAAAGCATCTGCTACTTGTTCACGAGATAAGTTTAAAGTTTCGCAATTAGTATTTAAATCACAAAATTTCAAGTACTTCGAGTACTTTTAGTACTTCGAGTACTAGTACTTCAAGTACTTTTAGTACTTCAAGTACTTTTATGGGGATTAAAGTAGTTTTTAATTTTTTATTCATTAAATTTGACTTTACATTTAATTTGTTTTTATAATTTTAGAACCTTTTAAGGTGTGAGTTTATGGCTAAAAAAGAAGTTAAAGCTATTGTAAAGCTTCAAATACCTTCTGGAGAAGCTACACCTGCTCCACCGGTTGGTCCAGCTTTAGGTCAGCATGGTGTACCTATAATGGATTTCGTTAAGAAATTTAACGAGGCTACTGCTTCTCAAAAGGGTCTTATAGTTCCGGTAGTTATAACTGTTTATACTGATAGAAGTTATGAGTTTGTTATTAAGACACCTCCGACTTCTGTACTTATAAAGAAAGAATTAGGAATAGAGAAAGGTTCTTCTTCTCCTAATGTCCAGAAGGTTGGGAAACTTACTAGAGAACAGATTAGAAAGATTGCTCAGATAAAGTTACCTGATACAAATGCTAACGATGTTGAGGCAGTTGAAAGAATGGTTATAGGTACTGCTAGAAATATGGGTATTGAAGTTGAATAGGGGGAAAGATTATGCCAAGAAGTAAAAGGTATATTCAAAATGTTGCTCTTGTTGACAAAGAAAAGTTTTATAACTTGGATGAAGCTTTGGACATTGTTTTTAATACGTCTAATGCTAAGTTTGATGAGAGTATAGATGTTGCTATAAAGACAGGTCTTAAACAAGGGCAATCCGTTAGAGGTAGTGTATCTTTGCCGCATGGTACTGGAAAACAAGTTAAAGTTTTGGTTTTTGCTAAAGGCGATAAGGCTAAAGAGGCTAGGGAAGCTGGAGCTGATTACGTTGGTGCTGAAGAACTAATTGATAAGATTGCTAAAGAGCAGTGGATTGATTACGACGTTGTTATTGCTACCCCTGATATAATGAAAGAAGTTTCAAAACTTGGACCAATATTGGGTAGAAAAAAGTTAATGCCAAATCCAAAAGTTGGTACTGTTACTTTTGAGATATCAAAAGCAGTACAAGAGTTTAAAAAAGGTAAGCTTGAATTTAGATCAGATAAAACAGGAAATATTCATGTTTCTGTAGGTAAAAAGAGTATGGGAAAATCCAAAATAAAGGATAATATTCTCTCTTTGGTTAAAGAGATCAACAAGGCTAGACCTTCAGATTACAAGGGTGAGTTTATAAAAAACATAAGTATTTCTTCAACGATGGGACCAGGTGTTAAGTTAAATAAAACTCAAGTTTTACAAGAAGCCAGTAAGTTAGGTGTGTAAGGAGGAAGTATGCCTAGTCAAAGAAATATTTCTCTTTATAAGGAAATAAAAGAGTTGTACAGTAATTACGGTAAAAATATAATATTTATTGATTTTACAGGTATGAGTGTTGAGAGTATTAACAGTTTAAGAAGGGAAATTAGAAAGAAAAATGCTTTTTACAAAGTTGTGAAGAATACCATAGGTTATAGGTTTTTTAAAGAGGATGCTGGTATAGATGTACCTAAGGAAGTTTTTACAGGTGTTAATGGAGTTGTTTTTGCAAACGATGATAATTTTACCGAAATATTGAGGTTTCTAGTTAAGCTTGAAAAAGATAACCCTTTGAAAATCAAGAATTCCATATTTGAAAGTAAAGTTTTCAATAGAGAGGGTACAATAGAATTGTCAAAACTTCCTTCAAAGTCTGAGCTTATTGGGTATGTTGTTAGCGCAGTTAATAGTGGTGTATCTTCTTTTGTTTATACTATAAACAATGTTATACAAAGTTTTGTTTTTGTTCTTAAAGCTGTTGAAGATAAGAAGAAATAAAATTAATGTGTCTTTTGACACAAGGGATATATAAGGAGGTATTTATGGCAGAGAAGTTATCAGTTCAAGATTTGGTAGAGATGATATCAAATATGACAGTTATGGAGTTGGTTGAGCTTAGGAAAGCTTTAGAGGAGAAGTTTGGTGTTAGTGCTGCTATGCCTGTTGTTGCTGCAGCTGTTGCTGCTCCTTCTTCTGGAGCTCCTTCTGCTGAACCTGAAGAGAAGTCAAACTTTGATGTCTTTATCAAAGAAATAGGTGATGCTAAACTACAAGTTATAAAAGTTGTTAAAGATATAACTGGTTTGAGTTTAAAGGATGCCAAAGATATTGTTGAGAGTGGTGGACAAAAACCAGTAAAACAAGGTGTACCAAAAGATGAAGCTGAAAAGATTAAGAAATCTCTTGAAGAGGCAGGAGCTGTAGTTGAATTAAAGTAAGTATGAAAGAGGACATTAGTCCTCATGTTAAAATTACAGTTTTAATGTTTAAAGTTTTTTTTCGGAAATATTTTTGTCTTTCATTTTTTAGGGGTGTAGTATGAATTTTCAAAAAAAGTTTTTTAGTAAGGTAAAATTTTCTTTTGATGTACCTTATCTTTTAGAACTTCAGAAAAAGTCGTACGAATCGTTTTTGCAAAAAGATGTTCCTCATGAAAATAGAGTTAACAGAGGGTTGATGAAACTTTTTAGGAGTTATTTCCCGGTTAAAGTCGATGATGTTGAATTTGACGTTGTTTCTTATTCAATAGGTAATCCTTTTTATACACCTGATGAATGTATAAGAAAGAATTTAACTTATGCTGCACCTGTTAGAATTAGTTTTAGGATTAAGAACTATAAAACAGGCGAAGTTATAGATAGGAATAACGTTTACGTTGGTGATATTCCTTTAATGACAGATAGAGCTACCTTTATTATAAATGGTGTTGAAAGAGTTATAGTTAGTCAGATTATAAAGTCTTCTGGTATAATATTTAGCAATCGTAAGGGTGAGTTATCTTGTAAGATTGTTCCAGAGAAAGGATCATGGCTGGAGTTTGGTATAGCTTTGAAGAAAGAACTTATGTACTTTAGTATTGATAACAAGAAAAAGATGCTTTTAACGTACTTTTTAAGAGCTATGGAAATGAGTACAGAAGATATTATAAAGAACTTTTTTGATTATCAAGAACTAGATTTTTCTTCTGATGTACCTTTACCTAAATCTTTTTACTTATACGAAGATGTTAAAGATGATGAAGGTAATACTATTTTTTTATCTTTTACTAAGGTTTCTAGGGCTGCTAAATCTCAAATTTCTACAAAAGAGAGTAATGTTGTTGATATAGATGTTTTTGTTAATGCCATTTCTTCTATAAGTAATAAGAAGATTAAAATTATTTCTGAAGATAGTATAAAGGCTTTTCAACCTCTTTTCAATACACTTAGGAGAGAGATTGATACAATTTCTTCTGGTGAGTCTGTTGACAATTCTGATGCAGGTAGAGATGAAAAATTGTCTGATAAAGCTATAAGAAAAGTTGCTGAGCAAGTTAGGAGCGTTTCGAATTTGAGTAATCCGACTAAGGAAAACGTAAAAAAAGAGATTCAAAGACAGTTTTACGATCCAAAAGTTTTTGATTTAGGAGAAGTTGGTAGATATAAACTTTTAATTAGATTGTACAAAGATGTTCAAGAACCTGAGAAAGAGAGATTGAAGAATGTTTTTAATTTAACGCCTAATGATATTGTTAGGTCAATAAAGATACTTTTACAGATATATTCGAGTAATGAAATAGTTGATGACATAGATCATTTGAGTAATAGGAGAGTTAAGGCTGTTGGGGAGTTAGTATACCAGCAATTATCTCCGGTTTTTGCGAAACTTCAAAGTATTGTTAAGGATAAGTTATCTTCTGATGATAAAGGTGATTCTGCTATTCAAGGTATAATAATGGCTAAACCTTTTAGTTCATCTCTTAATGAGTTTTTTGGTACAAGTCAACTTTCACATTTTATGGATCAAATAAACCCTCTTTCTGAGCTTACTAATAAGAGGAGAGTTTCAGCTTTAGGTCCTGGTGGATTTACAAGGGAAAGAGCTGGTTTTGAAGTTAGGGATATACATTATTCTCACTATGGTAGGCTTTGTCCTATAGAAACACCAGAAGGACAAAACATAGGTCTTATTCTTTCTCTTGCGGTGTATGCGAAAGTTAATGAATACGGTTT
>CALFVP010000187.1 GCA_937928175.1 uncultured bacterium
AAAATTTAGAAATACTAAAAACACAAGGATAAATGTTGCCAAAAATCCAATAATCGTATTTCTAGAAAAATCATATTTATTAACTTTTATACTGTAACTTAGGTTTTGAGAAGGGACAAAATCACTGATGTCTTTTTCAATTAGTACGCTATTCTTTAAAACTTCTATCGGTAGCATTAGCAACATTTCAAACTCCCCATTATACTTTATATAGTTAGGAGTTACGAAAAACCTAGGAAGAGCATTAGAAATCTCATAAACAAAGATATTATGAGAAAAAGGTCTATCACTTTCTGACAAATACAGGTTATCAAACAAGTTTGTATAGTAATTTAAGATAGTCAATTTCTGAAATACTGGATCACTCGGATTTAATTCTGTCAAGAAATACCTTGTACCAAATTTTGCCATAACATCAAAGTTAAAAGAAAAAATTAAAGGCAGTAATTTATCGTAACCCTCAAATAACCTTGATTGAGCAACAGTTTGTATAGTCTCAAGACCATGATAAGGGAAAAGAAAAGTAAAATAATGGTTAGCTAATCCTGAATACATAGAAACCCTAGCTTGCTCAGTTTCAAGCTTACTTTTCAAAAAATTAACTATGGAATTACTCGAATACAATTTCTTTGCATCAACTTCCTTAAACAAAGGTTTAACGACCAAAAACATGTTCACAAAAACAACAACTAAAAAAACTAAAAAAACGCTTCCCAAAACTACTTCTTTTCTGTCAGAATTTCTAGAGGAAAAAATACCTGAGACAAGGTTAATAAACCAAAGTACAACTGTACCAACAAAAACAAAAATAAAAGCATTTCCAATAGAATTAGCTATATTTTCAACTATCTTCAAAGATACATTGTAATCGTAACCTTGAGAATAATTAAAATACATAACTAATTCTGGCTTAACACCTAACACAACCAAATAAGACAAAAACAGTACCAAAGAATACAAAAACAAACTAAACAAAAACTTCCTATTACTAGAAGAATTTTTACCAAGTTCTCTTACAAAAGAATCAAAAGAAATTGATGATAAAATAACAATAGAGATTATAAATATATCCATCCATTTAGCTGGGACTCTAAATCTATCAAAAAACGGTATCTGAATAAGAAGCCAAAATAACGTTGGGAAATACCTTGCAATAGAAAAAAGAAAAGCAAACAGTGCTACAAACAACCAAAAAATAAAATGTCTTTTTCTATTCTTATCCCAAGTTTTAAAGTAAATAAAAGCAAGAATTAAAAAAGGTAAAACAAACACACCTGTATAACCATCTATACCGAGTCTGAAATTTCTCATACCTTGTTTAGTTTTATCGTATTCAAAATCTTGAGCAGCCCTACCCCAGTAAGGTAAATTAGGATCGTTTGAGAAATATCCAAACATACCGGGAATAAGAAAATTCAATATTTCCTCTGGAGGGTAAGAAAACTGAACTAAAAATCTCCACTTAGACTCTGGATTTTTCTCATCAACACCAACTTGCTTAGCTTGAACAAATTCAAAAGATCCAACCACACTATTCAATGAAAACACAAAAAACACAACAAAAATAAGTAAAGGAATAGATATTAACCTAAAAAGTTCTTTTCTATCGTATTTCAGGAGATCCGAAATTTTACCAACTTTAGTAAAAGTAAGAAATATTATATAAGCACCCAAAACCAACCCAAAGTATACCGTTCTCTGTACATCAGTGAAAGATATACCCAAAGAAACACCAACAATAAATACAAGTACAAAAATCTTAAAAAAACTTAACTCTTTACTGTATATATACTTAGTTACCCCTAAAGCTAGCAATATAAACCCTAGCGAACCATTCAAATGTCCCCCTAAAACTGAAAGTACCCCCATAGTAGTTAGTGAAATACTAACTGATCCAAATAAAGAAGCCCAAACACTAATACCAGAACTCCTTAAAAAAATGTACATTCCAACAAAAGAAACAACAATATAAATAAATACATCAAAAATAGGGACCTTATCGTAACCTATTATTTTACCAATCAAAATCGAAACGTTAAAAGGTACACCAACAGAATACCCTAAAAGGTAATTATTAACCCAATCTTTATTGAAGAATTTCCACATGCTTTCAGATAAATTCTTAATAACACCAATATTTCCATCTATACCATAGAAAGTTTTACCAGAAATAAGAGTTGGAAGTACGACAATGGAGGAAAAAATTATAACCAAAATCAACACAAAAACAAACTCTCTAAGAAAGTTTTTCATACCAATCCCCAAAAGAGTAGTTTAAACAAAGTACAAACACCAAATCAATTTAAAAACTTTATTCGATAAACATAAGCGTTTTTGCTTTTTAAGGCTTGTAAAAAGTTTAGAATACCTTAAATAAAAGTTGATACAGTAGTATACTTTCTTAAAAAATTTCTCTCATGGATTTTAGGAGAAATGCAGTTTTAATATTAAAGGATGGTACAACATTTTTTGGAAGATCCATTGGTTTTAAAGGAGAAACTTGGGGAGAAGTTGTTTTTAACACAGGAATGACTGGTTATCAAGAGATACTTACAGATCCATCATATTACAGACAAATTGTAGTAATGACTTACCCTCACATAGGAAATTACGGAATAAACGAAAAAGATGTAGAATCAGATTCTCCTAAAGTTGCAGGTTTTGTAATGAGAGAAGTATGTGACTACCCCAGTAACTCAGAATCTCAAAAATCCATAAGAGAATACCTTATTGATAATAGGATAGTAGCAATAGATAGAGTTGACACTAGAAAACTTACAAGGCACATAAGAAACTACGGAGCAATGATGGGAATAATATCCCATAGAATAGATGAAATAGAAAAACTCAAAGAAGAAGTTAATAGACTACCAAACATGGAAGGTTTAGACCTTACAACTTACGTATCAACAACGAATCAAAAGGTAGTAATACCTGTAGAAAATCCAAAGTACAATATAGTAGCATTAGACTATGGAATAAAATGGAATATACTAAGACTTTTTGCAGAGAGAAAAGCCAAAGTAACAATTCTGCCCTACAACATTTCAGAAGATGAAATACTAAAACTAAACCCAGATGGTATCTTTATATCGAATGGGCCAGGTGACCCAGCAGCAACAATTCACGCAATAAGACTAATATCAAAATTAATCGGTAAAAAACCAATGTTTGGGATATGTCTTGGACACCAACTGATATCATTAGCACTAGGTGCAAAAACTTACAAACTAAAGTTTGGACACCATGCAGTAAATCACCCAGTAAAAAATCTAAAAACCGGAAAAGTTGAAATAACATCACAAAATCACGGATTTGCCGTTGATATAAATACATTACCAAAAGAAGTAGAAGTATCGCATATAAACCTAAACGATAAATCTATAGAAGGAATAGTGTGTGAAAGCAAAAAAATAATGGCAGTACAATACCACCCAGAAGCTAGCCCCGGACCACATGACTCAAGCTACCTTTTTGATGAATTCTTAAAATTCATAGAATAGTATATTTTACTCTCTACCCAAATATTCAAACTTCTCAGTATCAACGAGTATAGTATCACCTGTTTTTATAAATCCTGGAACCATTATTTCAATTCCACCTTCTATTAAAGCAGGTTTCCAAACACTCTTATCGGTACCAGAAGAAACTTCACCTGTCTGCTCAACTTTCACTGGTATCTTATCAGGTTTGTTTATACCAATTGCTCTACCTTCATAAACAATAACTTCAACTTCTTCGTTTTCTTTAATGAAGTTACCAAACTTACCTAAAACAGAAGAAGGAATTTCATATTGATCGTAAGTGGATTCATCCATAAAGTAAAAAGTATCTTTTTCCTTGTATGAAAGAACACACTTAACGATCTGAACTTCTGGGACATCAACTTTATCCGATGGGTTAAATCTCTTATCATGATAACTACCTGTTGAAAGAACTACATACTTTACGTGTACTATAGAACCAAACTGTCCTCCTCCACTTTTCTTATCAACTTCAACAACTCTACATAGCTCCCCATCTAACTTCAAAAAATCACCTTTATGGACTTCTGAAATTATTTTACTAGCCATATCACCACCCTAACATTTATTATACCCTAATTCACTAATCACAATCAATAATTTTACACCTACCTTATAACAACCATCTTTAAAGTTAAATTAAACTTAGATCCATAAATTTTAACTAAGTAAACTCCTGTTTTCATCCAACTATCAAAAACCAAAGGTACCCTGTTAAGTCCAGTAACTAAATTAACATTACCGAAAGTTTTAACAAAATTACCGTTGATATCGTAAATATCAATTTTCACAGTATCGTTTCCTTCGGATAACCTAAAGTTTAGAAAAGTAGAATTTTGACCATTATCCAACCTTAAAACATTTCCAGAAAACCAAACAAGATTTTTAGGATCCCGAAGTGACTCAACAATAGATCTTACATTAACTTTTCCCCATCCCCAAGATTCGTCCCAAAATTTACCATTCTGATCGTAAACACTAACCTCAGAGTAAGTTTTTAAATACTCTATTATATCAAACGAAGTAAACTTAGGGTTTATGCTAAGAAGAAGAGCACAAACACCAGATACAACAGGACAAGCCATACTAGTTCCCATCATAGCAACGTAATTTCTATAGTTTGCATCAACATACCTACCCTCATAACTAGAAAAAGAGGAAAGAGGCGCAAAAACTAAAGCACCAGGAGCAGAAATATCTGGTTTTCGTCTACCATCTCTCGTTGGTCCTTTAGAAGAAAAATAAGATATATTATCATTCGTAAGCATTGAAAAAGTAACATTACCAGAAACAGACAAAAAACTATTCTTAGTAACGTAAGCAGAAACTGAAATAACATCATCTCTCAAAAATAGAGAATTCAATGAAAAATAATTATCCCCATTCTTAAAGTAAGCAAACACTTCTCGAGAATAGTCAACCCACCCATGAACTAAAAAATTACCACCTAATGTCCTAAAAGAAATTTGCCAATCTCCATTAATTGAATTATTTCCCATAAACAAAACTTGAACATTTAGATCTCCATTGTAAACATTCGAAGACATAAAAATCCCTAAACTTGTCCCTGAATAATAAGTCTGAAATTGAAAATTATCTGAAAAAGAAAACCAACCAAAATTGTAACCATCTGGACTAGTAACTTTAATATCGAAAGTTTTCCCCTTAGGTATCCAAAAATCACATACAACATTTCCAAGAACACTACCAAAATTTGAAATACTCAAAACAGCAGAAACAGGAACCAATGAAACAGTATTGGAGTAGTGAATTTTACTGTGCCCACTATTTCCACCAGCAACAACAATAATATTTCCTTCCCTACCGTAATAATTTAATAAATCACCTAAAATCAAAGATTCCATATCTTTCCCATCATGAGACCCTATGTTTAAACCAAGACTAAGGTTAATAACACAAGGTCTACCCATTGATTTAGCTTTCTTCATAACGTATTCTATACCAATCAAAATACCTCCTGTTGAAAAATCTGTTTTAACTACTACAATATCACTAGCTACTGAAATCCCCATATATTTACCATTACTTAATTTACCATTACCAGCGGCTATACCAGCAACATGTGTACCATGTCCATCATAATCCACAGATACAGAGTTATTCTTATCTATATCATTTTTTGAATACTCAACACCGTACCCCCACTCAGGGTTATAAACGTTAGTAGTTTGATCTAAAATGTATAAAATCCTAGTACTTCCTGAGGAATTCTTAAAATCATCATGAGAAGCATCTATACCAGTATCAATAATACCAATTATAACATTCTTACCTTGAACTTCATCCTGACCGTAGTAATTATAAACGTAATCCAAATTTAACTTTTCCCTAACCACATCAAGAAAAGGAATTAACTTTTTTGAAACTGTAGCATACTTAACAAAACTCTTGTTAGTAATGTTCAAAACCTCATCAACTGGAACCCTAACAACAGCAAACCTGTTACCAGGGAATCTCTTCAAAACGTACTCTCTCAAATCCCCCTCATGCTCAAACTCTACTATAAGATCAACAAAATCCCTATTCCCATAAACACTAAAAGAGTACAAATTTTTTAAATCATATCCTCCTATCCCCTTTTTGGAAAGGCTGTAAATCTTCAAAAACGTATAAACATCAGGTGAAAGATTGGAAAAACAATTTAAAGAAATAAAAAAAATCACCATTACTATAAAAAATCTCTTTACCACTTTAATAAAGTTAAATCCAAACATCAAAAAATTTCAATTTTAATCTTGAAATCGAATCTAACTAACAATAATAATCTTTTAAACAAAAACTTTAATTACAGTTTATGATAGTTGA
>CALFVP010000188.1 GCA_937928175.1 uncultured bacterium
CCGAGTTATGAACTGTTTAACAGAGTTAGGTCTAGAGTTAAAAACGTGAAGTATATTTTCTGGTTTTTGAATATGTTTTTATTGAATTATGAGGATGAAGAACTGAAAAACGAAGTTAGGGAATCTTTTAAGTTTGTAAACGATTTTCAGAAAAGTTTGAGTTATTTTAGAGATGTAATTTCTCTTGTTGGTATACTCTCAAAGACGAGTCTTAGAGTTTCCAGGAAAAAAGATTTTGTTGATTCATTTTTGAATGCTAGAAAAAATATTTGGAAAGAGGTGGTATCGAATTTTAAGGAGAGGCATATAAGGTTGGATTATAGGATAAATAACGTTCAAAGACGTTTGGATTTGTGGTATCGTAATTTTTATCCTACGGATACTGAAAGGTATAAAAGGGTGATTGGTTATATTGAAGATTTTGTTAATAAGAAAGTAGGTAATGTTGAAAATTCAAGAAAGTTTGCAGATATTGCTGTAGGTATTTATAAAGCCTTTGATAAGTTTAATTTTTTGGTTTTTGATGAGTCTGAAGAGTTTATAATAAGAGGTGCTTGTCTTATACATGATGTTGGTAAGAGTGTATCAAGTGATTTTTACCATAAATCTTCTATGGAAATTTTTGTAAATTCTGAGATTCACGAAATAAAAACTAAAGAAAAACTCATGATTGGTTTAGTTACTAGGTACCATACTAGGTCTATTCCTAAGTATTCTCACAAATGGTATACTAACCTTAAAGATCATGATAAGATGCTTGTTAATAAACTTGCTGGGTTTGTTAGGTTGGCTTTTGCTATATCTAAGGTTACTAATTTTTCTTCTCAAGTACTTTACGTTGATTCTACGAGGGATAGTGTGGAAATTAAAATTAAAACTGATGAAAGTGTAAAAGAAATTATTGTGGATGATATGGATAAAATATTACTTGAAAAGATGATAGGTTTACCTATTAACGTTAGGTGTTAAGTTTTATTGATCATTTTTAGCAAGTTTGACATTTCTACTGCTGCTAACGCTGCTTCTATTCCTTTATTACCCATTTTCATTCCAGCTCTGTCTATTGCTTCTTCTAACGTGTTAGCGGTTATTATTCCGAAGGTTATTGGTATTTTGTATTTTATTGAAAGGTCAAGTATAGATTTTGTGACGTGTGTTGCTATGAATTCGAAATGAGGTGTTTCTCCTCTTATCAATGTTCCTAAACATATTACAGCATCGTATTTTTTTGATTCAAGGATTTTATCAACCGTTACTGGTATTTCGAAAGAACCAGGAACCCAGAATATTTCAATGTCTTCTTCGTAGGTGTCCACTTGTCTTAACAAGTTAAGTGCCCCGTCTAAAAGTTTGTCCGTTATAAGTTTGTTAAACTTGCTGGCAACTATAGCTAACCTTAACCCTTTCCCTGAAATTTTGCCCTCAAAAACTTTCATAAATTTATTATAATTAACGTGTTACCCTTTTTGCTAATAAGTTTTTATACTAATTTTGAAAAGAGTTTTGTTATAATTTAAGAATAAGAGAATTTGAAGATTATTTATGCTGCTCGATGATACCAAAAGACTGCATATAAAGGACCTGAAAATAAACGGCTTAACTACTAATCGTAAAAAAGTTCTTTACAGATTGAAAATTTTTACTGTTTTTGATTCTTTAACTTACTTTCCAATAAGGTATGAAGATAGAACTGAACTTAAAAAGTTTTCCGATGTTATTAGAGAAATTTCCGTTTCTTCTACTGGTAAAGTTAATGCTACTGTGGTTGTTAGTGTTGTTAAACATGAGTACATTTCTTCAAAGAAAGGAAAAGTTTTAAAAGTTATAGTTAGTGATGGGGAAATTAGGGGTGAGTTGGTTTGCTATAATAGGGATTTTTTGTCAAATGTTTTTGAGATTGGTAAAAAGTTTATTATTACAGGAGTTTGGGAATATAAATACAATAGTTTACAGTGTGCAAGTTTTGATTATACTAGTTTTGAAGATGATTATAAAAAAGATGAATTTGGTATTGTTTTACCAATATACTCTGGTACAGAAGGTATCAGACAGAGAACTATAAGAAAAACTATTCATTTAATAGTAAATGAGTTTTACAGTAAAATAGATGATGAGTTACCTGAGTACGTTATGAAGGCTAGAAACCTTTTACCTATGGGTAAGGTTATAAAAATTTTACATTCTCCGAGCAATTTAAAACACGTTGAAATAGCTAGAAAAAATTTTGTTTATTACGAGTTTATGAAAATGAATATTTTGGTAGAGTACAATAGGTTTCAAGAAAAAAAGATAGACAAAAAGCAAAGGTATTTTTCAACTTCTCTTGCTGATGAGTTTATATCTTCTCTTCCTTTTGATCTTACGAATGCTCAAAAGAGAGTCATAGAAGAAGTAAAAAGAGATATGTTTTCCTGTAAAGTTATGCATAGACTTATACAAGGAGATGTGGGATCAGGTAAAACTATTGTTGGTATTTATGCTATGCTTGTTGCTGTTGAGAATGGTTATCAATCTGTTTTAATGGTTCCTACGGAAGTTTTAGCTGTTCAGCATTTCATTAACGTAAGTAATTTATTAGGAAACTTTTCAAAAAAACATAATTTAAATATTAGGCTTTTTAAGGGGGGAATGTCATCTCAGACCAGAAGATTACTGTCTATTGAAATGGAGTTAGGTAAATCTCATATAGTTATTGGTACCCATGCTTTGTTTCAGGAGAATGTAAATTTTAGAAATTTAGGACTTGTTGTTATAGATGAGCAACATAGGTTTGGTGTTGAGCAAAGAGCAAAACTTGTGATGAAAGGCAATAACCCAGATGTATTAGTTATGACAGCAACACCAATACCAAGAACACTGACAATGACAGTTTATGGAAATTTGGATTTAAGCGTATTGGACGAAATACCTTACGGTAGAAAAAAAATTATAACTAAATGGTACAAAGAAAACGATGCTGAAATTGTTTACAGCAAGGTTAAGGAAGAACTTAAAAAAGGTTTCAAAGCTTACTTTGTATATCCACTCATAGAGGAAAGTGAAGAATTGGATGTTAAATCTCTTTTGGATGCTTATGAGTA
Organism: uncultured bacterium; assembly: GCA_937928175.1. Lineage (GTDB taxonomy): Bacteria > Spirochaetota > Brevinematia > DTOW01 > DTOW01 > SKYB106. The sequence goes on from CALFVP010000188.1 coordinate 3,081, forward strand.
CCTTTCAAAAAAAGTTTTTCCTGAATATAAAATTGGATTGTTACATGGTGGAATGACACCAGAAGAAAAGTATAGCGTTATGGAGAGATTTAAAAGTGGGGAAATAAGAATTTTAGCATCCACAACGGTAATAGAAGTTGGTATAGACGTGCCCGATGCTACTGTAATAGTTATAGAAAACGCCGAAAGGTTTGGTTTATCACAACTTCATCAACTTAGAGGTAGGGTAGGAAGAGGTCCTTACCAATCTTATTGCTACCTTGTATCATTCGAAAAAATTTCAAAAGAAGCAGTTGAAAGAATGCTAACCATGGTTAAGTATGATGATGGGTTTACTATATCTGAAGTTGATCTTAGACTAAGAGGACCTGGAGAACTTCTAGGATACCAACAGTCAGGATTGCCAGAATTTATATTAGCTGATCTTTTTAAAGACGAAGATATTCTCAAACTTACCAAAGAAGATTCACGTAAAATTCTCTCAAAAGACCCAGATCTTTTGAAATTAGAAAATCAAAAATTAAAATCACTCATTGAAAGAGAAAAAGAAAAAATATCTGTTGTTAAATCTGGTTAATTGTTGTTTTTTTGTAACAAAATGTTATTAATACTACTACGGGTATATTACTCTGTTTGTTTTAAATAAAGGGTATTTTATCCTTTGAATTTGCTTATTGATTTGGTATGTTTTTTGCTCCTACTGTAATAGGAGGATTTTATGGAGGTAAGAAATTTACTTCTTTGGTATTTATCTAGGGATATATCTAAGAGTAGGATTACTGATAGTGATTTGAGTTTGGTGATTAGGGCAAAGCTTGGTGATAAGAATGCTATAAAGAGTTTGGTTGATAACAATATAAAGTTAGTG
>CALFVP010000189.1 GCA_937928175.1 uncultured bacterium
TATCAATGAGTCAATGATTGTACCTAGATAGAATCCTGCTATTCCACCTACAAACGAGTATATTATATCAAACTTAACGTTTGTTACTAGCCTTTCTATTACAAAAGTTAAAAACCCAAAACCAACTCCTATTAAAAAATATTCAATAACGTTATTAGAAATTATACCATACACCAATCCAATTAATACAAACAGTACTAAAGGAGTTGATAATCTAATTATTTGCTTTGGTTTCATAAAATAACCCCCAAATTTATGGTATTGGTAATTTTAAATGATAAGCTTTTATTCTTGATATTTTTACGGAGTTTTGGGTTATTTTTGTAAGTTGAATACTTCCAAGATTTTTTTTGAGAATTCGTAAAACCTATTTTCTTTAATGCTTTCTCTTATTTCCGACATTAGTTTTTTAAAGAAGTACAAGTTATGGATGGTAGTTAATCTGTATCCTAGTATTTCTTCTGATTTTATTAGGTGTCTTATGTATGCTCTTGAGTAGTTTTTACATGTAAAACATTCGCAATTTGGATCTGGGGGTGAGAAATCTTTTTCGTACTTTTTGTTTCTTATGTTTATTTTCCCGATGGAAGTAAAGAATAGTCCTCTTCTTCCTGCTCTTGTTGGAAACACGCAATCAAACATATCTATTCCACAAGAAACTGCAAAAATTATATCTTCAGGTGTGCCTACTCCCATTAGGTATCTTGGTTTATCTTTTGGTAAGAGTGAAGATGTAAATTTTAATATTTCATAGGTTTTTAATTTTTCTTCTCCAACGCTTAATCCGCCTATAGCAAAACCACTAAACTCAATAGAACATATTTCTTCTACGCTTATTTTTCTAAGATCTTTAAAAAAACCACCTTGTACTATTCCAAATAGATAGTTTTCATTTCTTATTTTGCTAATTTTTTCTTTTACCAATGGTTTCCTTTGAATATTATTCTTTCTAAAGCACTCAATTGATCTTTTAGCCCAATTTGATGTTCTTTTTACTGATCTTTCTGTGTATTCGTAGGATGCATCTGGTGGCACTGGTTCATCTAATGGCATGATTATATTTGAACCTAGTTTTATTTGTATTTCTATTACCTTTTCGGGAGTGAAAAAATGATAATATCCATCGATATGTGATCTGAATCTTACACCTTCATCGTTTGTTTTGGTAAGTCCGTTTAGACTAAATACCTGAAAACCACCACTGTCGGTTAGTATTATTCTATCCCAATTCATGAAAGAGTGTAACCCCCCCGCTTCTTCTATCACTTCTATACCAGGCCTTAGGTACAAATGGTAAGTGTTTGATAAAATTATACCCTCACTTAATTCTTTAACTTCTTCAGAAGATAGTGTTTTTACTGTTGCTAACGTGCCAACAGGCATAAATACCGGTGTAGGTATTTCTATCTCACCTATATTTATACTTCCAATTCTGGCATCACACTCACTTGATGTATGGATTACGCTAAATTTCATATAATTCTACTTAAAAAAGTATCTTGAATATCTGTCTAACCAAAAGTTTATTAGTGATTTTAAGTTTTCGTTGTCAGTTTCTAAGTTTAGAAGTATGTATATTGCTTTTCTCTTCTTGTTAAGAGCGTAATAGCATCTTGCTATGTACATATCTATGTATACCTTTTCTTCTTTTTCATTTGATAGTTCTCTTAATTGCTTTAGCTTTTCTAAAGCTAGTTTGTACTTTTTCTTTAAAAATAAGTTTAGCACTATACTTTTTAGTTCTTCATTCTCTTCATGTTCTTTTTGAGTAGATATATTGTAAGATTGTAAATTTGTTGTGGTAATATTTGTTGGTGTATACGTTAAATTAGTTACTGGTAATTTTTCTATTATTCCTTCTTCGATTTGTATTTTTGGTACTGTGTTTTGAATGTAATTGTAAATGTATACTCCATTTGTTATTGGAATAATTACATAGTTGTTATTTGATACTTTGCTGTTTACTGAAAATATTGTGTTGTTTGTTTTGTATTCTAGTGTTGATAGAAGTTCAAAATCGTATATGTTTACGATTTTATTGTTTTTTAATTTTGGTACATTTGTTGAGTAGTATACGTTGTAAAATAGACTTCCTTCTAAATAGTTTGTTGGACCGTACCACTCTATTTTTATTTCTTCATTTTTCTCGTTTGTAGTTACGTTTATGTTGTATACAAAACAGTTTGAAATTAAAGGCGTTAGTAGAATTATTAAGAAGCTAATAGTTATTTTCATGAGATTATTATAAATAAAATTTATTTTTATAAATAAAATTTCGTTAGTTTTCAGTGTATTACTTTATAATGTTTTTATGAAGATTTTGAAGGTTTTTTTTGTTTTTTTTACGTTTTTGTTTAATAGTTACCTATTTCCAATTACAAATTATGTTTTACTTTTTCTTGATGGTAAAATTTCGCTTCAAAAGTTAGTTTCAGATTTTACTTATAGTGGTAGATATGAAGAATTGTTTAATGTTTTGAGTAACATTTTAGAGAAAACTAACTTGTATGATGTTAGGGTTGAGAAAGTCAAAATTGGTTATTCTTTAGGTAAGAACATTTTAGAAGATTTTTACGTAGTTATTAATACAAACGTTTTTAGAGATTATTTTTTCTATACTGCTTTTTTTTCTGATGAGAAGTTTTTGGATGATTTTTCTTTGTTTATTTTAAAAAATGGCATAAGAGATTTTTGGGTTATAAACAACTTTTCTAGGTTATGTTTTGTTAACAATTATCTTGATCCGGTTGTTAACTTGGTTAGTAAAATGCGTTTTACTAACTCTTTTTTGGTTTCTGAGCTTATTGATAGGCTTTATTCCTTTTCTATGTTTGAAAGTGTAAGTAATGTTTTTTATTCTCTTAGGGATCTATACAGTTTTAGTGAAGAAGATTTAATTTTAATAGGTAG
>CALFVP010000190.1 GCA_937928175.1 uncultured bacterium
GCCAAAGCTTTAGAAGTAAGTCTGTAAGGAATATGATAACTAAGTCCCCATCCAGAAAAACCAACATCAACCGCTAAATCAGAAATAGGAACCCAAGTTGCCCCTACCTGTAATATAGGGAATATAACCTTTTCAGAAAAAGCCATCTCAGGAAGCCATACACCCTTAATATCCCTAACACCTAAATAATTATCCTTAAAATCTTTATCCAAAAGCAAAGATCTATACATCTCTGGTTCCTCTAAAAAAGGAAGAAGAGAATACGAAAACGATGTAAGCATAATCTCAACGTTAGGTCTAGCAAAAAGCTTTTTAAACTCTTCTAACTGTTTCGGATAATACCAAGCAAGCTGATAAAGTAAACTACCTGTTATACTTATACTAACAGGCGTATTTCTCTGAGAATAGAGTTTTATCACGGAAGAGTAAACCGGAAGAAAACTAGATAAGTTCTGTTTAATAAGTTTAGGATCATTGTACAATGGTTGATGTAACGTCCAAATAAAAACAATTCTAAGTTTCTTATCAAAATTCGGTATACTTATTTCTCCTATTTTTATAGGTTTCCTAACACTAAAAATTTTCTCACCTTTTAAACTAAAAACATCAGCAACAACGTAATAATAACCACCCTTTACGTTAGGCAAAGAAATTTTAACAAACTTAGTATCAATAGCACCTAAATTAACGTAAAACAAATTACTGCTAGTAAGTTTTGAAATTTCCCTACCAACAGAATCTTCTAACCTTAACAAAACAATAACTTTATCAACACTTTTACCGTCTTCAAACTTATAAGATGTTACGTAAATTGGTACATTTATAGTACTATTTGGTGAAGAAAACTTAGGTAAATCGTACCCTATTACTACACCAGTTGATTTATCTGCATAACTAATATTAGATATATTAGGTAATATAGCCCAATCTATATTGTAGTAGTATTTCTCCCCAGGTTTTAATACAACCTCCTTAAAAAGGATATCAAAAGTTGGTAATTTAACATCATGCCAACTCCAAAACTTACTTACCATTCCCTTATCAACAACTATTAACAAAGAATTAGAAGATTGAGGAGAAACAAAAGCAAAGTAATTTCCTTCAGTAAATATATCACCTCTACCACCAGATCCAGGTTCAAACCTAAGTTCACTAGCTTCACCTTGAATATCAAGGAAAATAATTTTATTAGTATTGGCTGGATCCCCTAAAACTGGTCTAGTCTGATGCCAGTAAGTAAACTTCTTATCTACACCACTTACATTTTCAACAAAAATCGTTGATCTTATAACAGGATCTACAGAATTAGCATAAATATACTTGACAATTTTTAATCCCTTAGCTTTGTCTGATTCAGATCCCACAGTATAAGAAACTTTAACAAATACTATCTTTTTGTCAAAAGAAATACCCCATTCATCTAGATTATACTTTCTTTCAGCAGTACCAGGCCATATAAAGTCAAGAATATCATAAAAAGCTCCACCCATCTTGGGATCAGTTTCATTGAAAGTTTCAACCATCTCAACCCCTGTACTAAGATCAACAACAGACATCACTCTACCACCCATACTGGGCGATACTGTAAACTTGATCTTTGGAGTTTTAAGAACTACATCTCCATTCTGCAACAATTGTACTTCCAAACCCAACTCTTCTAACTTCTTAACATTACCACCACATCCCAAAAAAGACACAACAAAGGTAACTAAAAGCAAAATCGTAAAAACTTTCCACAAAGTTCCAACTCTCATAACATACCTCCAAACCAAAAAACTACTTTTTGACTTCTACCTCAACCAGATTATGAATATAACAAAAAAAACTTTCAATAGTTTTAAAAAAGTTTTTAAAAAAGTTTTTAAAAAACAAATTTAAAAAATGTACTAAAAATTAACATATCAAATTTGAAATCTTTTCTATATCTACATCTGGTACCTCTATATTTGATTCTGCAAATTCTTTAACCTTAATTTTACCTTTTTGTGTTATAGAAAAAAGCATTTTCCTTTTGTCTTCTTTGCTTATTTCTCTTGTTATATACTTATTCTTTTCAAGTGAATCTATTATCTTTGACATTCTAGATTCTGATACACCCATTTCTTTCGCAAGCTCACCAGCAGAAAGTTTTATAGCATTCAGAAGACATAGAACCATTATTTCATTTGCTGTTATACCAAATCTCTTTTTTATATCCCTTTCAAGCCTATAAACTACCGAAAAAATCCTTCTAAGCTTACATATATTTTCCATACGACTTCCTAAAATTTAACTATATTCAAAATTGTTAATAATAAATTTTTCAATTTTCAAGTAGATAACCCCTTAAAAAACTAAAAAATTTATCTTTACCTTCCGTATATATCAGAGAATCTGACTATATCATCTTCACTAATGTAATCACCAATTTGTATTTCAATTATCTCTAAAGGTATTTTACCTGGGTTTTCCAACCTATGTTTGACAGTTTTCGGAATAAAAGTGCTTTCATTTTCTCTAAGAAAGATTACCTTATCGTCTACAGTGACTTTAGCAGTACCTTTGACAACTACCCAATGTTCACTTCTATGGTAATGCAGTTGTAAGCTCAAACTTTCACCAGGATTAACAGTTATCCTTTTTATTTGGTAATTCTCACCTTTGTCTATAACAGTATAACTACCCCATGGTCTATACTCAGTAACACTCGATTTTAGCTCTTCTCTACCCTTAAGAAATTCCAAAATACTTTTACCTTTTTTACTACTTGAGACGTACACAACATCAGGTGTCTCAATTACATTTAAATTTCTTACACCATCAACAACCACAAGTCTTTTGGTTGATATAGCTGTAACGTTACTTGAGCTATTTATCAAAACATCTCCGCTTACAAAATTACCATTTCTATCACAACCGATAATATCTGAAATATCAGATATACTATCAATATCCACTATTTCTACATCCCAATTGAAAACTAAAACTTCCTCAGATCTCCTAGAAATAACTTCTTCAAATGGAACTCCATCCAAAACATCTTCCTGCACTATTGTTTCTAAAGATTTAGAAAAAGCACCTTGGATTATATCCCTAAAGCCTCTTAACGATGATATATAAACTCCCAAATTAGAAAATCTAGACTTTTCATTAAATCTTACAAACTTCCCAAACATAGCACCCTTTGAAGTATAAAGCTCAACTTTATCTTTCAACTTTTTAGATTTATTTGAAACTAAACAAACAACTTTACCAAATGGAATATTCAAAACTACTTTAGAAATTGTATTAGAAAACTCATCAAAAGAAACCTTCCACACTTGATCCGAATTCAAAATTAACACCGTCTCATCTTCGCTTACTTCGTTTTGTATGAAATAAGATATACCCACACTAACTGCTTTTAGAGTTCCCTTTGGTTCTTTTTCCACTATATGATTAACAGAGGAAACCTTTAAAACTTCTACAGATTGAGTTTTTATAAAAAATTTAAATTCTTCAGGTGCAATAACAAATATATCGTTAGCACTCACCAATTCCTTAACAAGTTCAATAGTTCTTTGAAAAAGGGATTTTTCAAAAATTACTTTACTAAACTGCTTTGGAAGGTTATCCCTTGAAATAGGCCAAAGCGACATACCTTTTCCACCGCACAACAAAACCACTTTCATATCTTAGGGATTATGAAACACTATAATTTAAAATACAAATTAAAAACCTCTATTTATTATAATTGTAAAATCATAGGAGCATCTATGAAAGCAAAGGAAATTGTAAAAAACTTCAGTAATCCTGAAAAAATAGTAGGTTTCAAAGAAAACAACGAATTTATCGATTTACTATCTGAAGTATCCGATATATCAAGACTTAAACCAATATACATCGATTCTGAAGATTACTACGAATTTGTAAGGCATACAGCTGCTCATGTAATGGCTCAGGCTGTACAAAGGATCTACGGCAGAAATACAAAGTTAGGAATTGGTCCTACAATAGAAAACGGATTTTACTACGATATAGATATTGACACAACAATTTCAGAGGATGATCTACCTAAAATAGAGGAAGAAATGCGCAAAATAGTACAAGAAAACCTAAAACTAGAAAAATTGATTCTAACCAAAGAAGAAGCATTAAAACTCTTTTCTGAACTTGGTCAAACCTATAAAATTGAACTTATAAATGAAATAAACGACTATTACGTATCCGTATATAAGCAAGGAGAGTTTATAGACTTATGTAAAGGTCCACACGTAGAAAAAACGGGAGATATACCTATGTACGGATTCAAACTTACAAGTGTAGCAGGAGCTTACTGGAAAGGAAACGAAAAAAATAAAATGCTTCAAAGAATATACGGTATACTTTTCAGAACAAAAGAAGAATTAGAAAAATACCTCCTTCAAGTTGAAGAAGCTAAAAAAAGAGATCATAGAAAACTAGGAAAAGAACTAAAACTATTTTTGTTTTTCGACGAATCACCTGCAATACCTTTCTGGTTACCAAATGGGATGTTTATAAAAAATACCCTAATATCATACATGAGAGAACTACTCTACAGTAACGGATACGTAGAAATACAAACTCCTATGATAATGAAAAGAGAACTTTGGGAAAAGTCGGGACATTGGCAAAACTATAGAGAAAACATGTACTTAGCTTTTACAGAAGATGAAAATATTCAAGATGAACCAAGTATAGCTATAAAACCCATGAGCTGTCCAGGAAGTATATTAGTATTCAAATCAGAAATAAGATCCTATAGAGACCTCCCTATAAGGCTTTTAGAATTTGGTAACGTGCATAGATACGAAAGAGCAGGAGTACTACATGGCTTATTAAGAGTAAGGGGATTTACGCAAGATGATGCACACATATTCTTAACACCAGAACAAATAAAAGAAGAAACAATAAACGTGATTCAAATTGTTGATACTGTATACAAGAAATTCGGTTTTGATTACTCAGTTGAACTTTCCACAAAACCTGAAAAATACATAGGAACTGACGAAATGTGGGAAATTTCAACAAATAGCCTAAAAGAAGCTTTAGATGAAATAGGCATAAAATACGATATAAAAGAAGGTGAAGGAGCATTTTATGGACCAAAAATAGATTTTCACCTGAAAGATGCTATAGGTAGATCTCACCAATGCGGCACAATACAACTTGATATGGCACTACCCGAAAAATTCGATATAAATTATATAGGAGAAGATGGAAAACAACACAGAGTAGTAATGATTCACAGAGCAATATACGGAAGCCTTGAGAGGTTTATAGGTATACTAATAGAACACTACGCTGGAAAATTCCCATTATGGTTATCACCATTGCAAGTAATAATATTACCAATATCAGAAAAATTCATAAATTACGCAAAAAAAATCGAATCAATACTCAAAGAAAACAAATTCAGAGTAAAGATTGATACAGATAGCGAAAAATTAGGATTTAAAATAAGAAGAGCACAAATTGAAAAAATACCATTTATGGTAATAGTTGGTCAAAAAGAAATGGAAGAAAATACTATTTCTCTTAGATCAAGGGATAATGGAGATCTTGGAAATAAATCTATAACAGAACTTATAAATATACTAAACAATAGCGTATAAAACTTAAAGGTTTTTACAATTTTTAACGAAACTAAAATTATGGTAAGTGGTCTAGATTCAGTTTACTTAAGAATAAAAGCAATAAATGAAAGGATAAAAGAAATAAACGAAAAAGTTGGGAATATATATTCATCTCTAGATATCAATAGAATTTCAAAAACACAAAACTACAATATAACGTTCGAAACACAAAAAAATACCTCAAAAACATTCAAAGAAATACTAGATGAAGCACTATCAAAAAACAACAGTAACCAAGAAAACATAAACATATTATCAAAACCTGACGAAACATGGAAAGAAGTAATAGTTCAAAAAAACAGTAATGAAAACCGAGAATCAAAATTTGATGATATAATTCAAAAGGCATCTTCAACCTACAATGTACCAAAAGAACTAATAAAAGCAGTCATAAAAGCGGAATCTAATTTTAATCCATTCTCGATATCACCAAAGAATGCAATGGGACTTATGCAACTTTTACCTTCAACAGCTAAAGAAATGGGGGTAGAAGATGTATTTGATCCATTCCAAAACATAATGGGTGGAACAAAATACTTAAAAACTATGTTAGACAAGTACAACGGTAACTTGTTTTTAGCGTTATCAGCTTACAATGCAGGACCAAATAGAGTTGACAAATCTAAAGGAATACCAGAAATTGAAGAAACGCAAAATTACGTGGATAGAGTTATAAAATTTTACAAAGAATATTCAAAAATAAAATAAACTACATTTAACTAGTTTAACTAGATATTAAAAATGCTACTCAAACTCTTTCTTTGTTTTTTCCCTTACATCTTCCTTGTAGTACTTTGATATTAAAGATTTAGTTATACCTGTAAGGTCTTCTACTGGGAACATGGAAAGCAAATTCCAACCTAACTCAAGGCTATCTTCAATAGTTCTTCTTTCAGTGAATTTTTGTCCTACAAGATTCTGTTCAAAAAGGTTACCAAACTTCAATATAAGTTTTTCTTTAGGTCCTAGTTCTTCTTCACCTACAATTGACGCAATATTTCTGACTTCTTTAACTCTGGCATAAAGAGCATACAATTGATTTGATACGCTAGCGTGATCTTCTCTAGTTTTACCTTCACCTATACCCTCCTTCATGAGTCTTGATAGAGATGGTAAAACATCAACAGGTGGGTATATACCTTTGTTATGTAGTTCTCTTGACAATACAATTTGTCCTTCTGTAATATAACCAGTCAAATCTGGAATTGGGTGAGTTATATCATCGTTTGGCATTGATAGTATAGGTATTTGCGTGATTGATCCATCAGATCCTTTAACTCTTCCTGCTCTTTCGTATATAGTTGCAAGATCACTGTACATATACCCAGGAAATCCCTTTCTTGCAGGTATTTCACCCAAAGCTGTAGCAACTTCTCTTAAAGCTTCGGCATAATTTGTCATATCAGTTAAAATAACAACAACATGCATATTTTTTTCAAAAGCTAAGAATTCTGCAACAGTCAAAGCCACTCTAGGTGTTATTAACCTTTCGATAGGAGGATCATTCGCAAGGTTTAGGAAAAGAACTGTGCTATTTATAGCTCCAGTTTCTTCAAAAACTTTTTTGAAAAAGTAAGCATCATCGTATTTAACACCCATAGCAGCAAAAACTACAGCAAAGTTTTCTTTTGTTGCACCTTTTATTTTTACTTGAGAAGCAATTTGAGCAGCTAGTTCATTGTGAGGTAAACCTGCAGCGGAAAATATCGGAAGTTTTTGTCCTCTCACAAGAGAATTCATAAGATCTATTGAAGATACTCCAGTCTCAGCAAAATCTCTAGGATATTCTCTCATGAAAGGGTTTATAGGAAGCCCATTTACATCCCTTACATCTTCAAAATCTGTTCCAACAAACCCATCAATAGGTCTACCAGCACCATCAAATATCCTACCAAGCATCCTTTTAGAAACACCTATCCTAAGAGGTGTAGCCTTAAACCTTACTTTCACACGATCTTTATTCATACCAAATGTACCTTCAAAAACTTGTAAAGTAACAGCCTTTTCCCCAGATTTCAAAACCTTAGCATGTCTCACTTCACCATTATCAAGCTCAATTTCGGCAATCTCATCGTACCCAATATTCGGCACATTCTCTAAAATCATCAAAGGCCCTTTTAGTTCCTTGGCACCTTCAACAACTTTCTCAGGAACAAACAATTCCATAACTCACTCCCCCTATGTAGTATATAACAATTAACTTTTCCATTTCAAAATATATATTATATTCAAATATATTCAAATTTTCTTGATAAGAAAGAGATACCTTATTCATAATTACTTAAGAAGGTGGTTGAATATGTTACCGAAAGAAGTTAAACAAAAAATAATTCAATCTTACAGGTTAGATGAAAAAGATACAGGTTCACCTGAAGTCCAAATTGCTCTAATGACAGCAAGAATAGAAGCATTAAATGAACACTTCAAAAAATTCAAAAAAGACAAAAATTCTAGAAGGGGATTACTAAAATTAGTTGGTAGGAGAAGAAGATTACTAAATTACTTAAAGGAAAATTACCCAGATAGGTACGAAAAACTTATAAAAAAATTAGGTCTAAGAAAATAAAGTGGAATATATACTCAGCATAGTAGCAATAATTTCATTAATATTATCAATTGTTGTTCATGAGTATGCTCACGGAAAAGTATCTTACATATTTGGTGATTCCACAGCAAAAGATGAAGGAAGGTTAACTCTAAACCCAATCAAACATATAGATCCATTAGGTAGTATAGCTTTACCATTAGTATTAATTTTAATGAATTCTGGTTTTATAATAGGATGGGCAAAACCTGTTCCAATAAACCCAGACAGATACTACAATAAAAGGTTAGGTTGGATTTTAACATCACTTGCAGGACCATTCGTAAATTATCTAATATTTGTAATATCGTTAGTGTTCATTTTACTAATAAATAGCTTAACACCATCAGATACAACAACAATTTTTAAACTCATCTTATGGTATTTACTGGCAATAAATTTCGTTCTAGGAAGCTTTAACCTACTACCACTTCCACCTCTAGATGGATTTTGGGTACTATTAAACTTACTACCAAGTAATATAAGAGATACTATATCTAGAATAGTTTTCTCAAAGTATTACCCCATACTCATGTTATTCACAGCCTTAATTGCTATTCTAATAAGCAAATATACAATTTTAAGAGTATTAATTAACTTAAGCAGTATATTAAAAATAGTCTAAATATTCTTTTTTCTCTCGATCTCTTCTACTTTTGACATTATTTCTTTGTAATGTTTTTGTATTTCTTCGTTATCTGGAAGAAGCTTTAAAGCTTTTTTTATTTCGTTTAAAGCCTGAATATACTCACCTTTTTTATAGTAAACCCATGCAACAGTATCCAGTATTTCTGGAGAATCTGGTTTTTTAGAAATAGCTTTTCGTGCGAGTCTAACAGCTTCAGATAAATTTATTTCTTTTTCTGCGTAAACGTATGCCAAAGCATTCAAAACTCTGGGGTTTTCAGGTTCAATCTCCATAGCTCTTTTTAGATAAACTATGCTTTGATCGTACCTATTTGTCTTCTCAAACACATACGACAAAGCAATCAAAGCAGTAACACTTTGAGGATTAATCTTTAAAACTTCTCTAAAACAGTTTTCCGCAAGCTTAAACTCTTGTTGCAAAGTGTATATATACCCACAAACCATGTTCGAATGAATAGAAATATAGTAGTTTTTACTACTTTTAGCCGAATAAAGTAAGTGCGTTAGAGCTATATCGAAATAACCCAAATTAGCATAAGTAATACCTAAATAATAATTATACTCATAGTTATAAGGATCAGATTTATGTAAATCTCTAAAAATTCCAAGAGCTTCTTTGAACTTCTTATTTTCAAAAAGACTTATACCTTCTTTGACTTTTGGTACCATACTTTGATTTTTCTTACTTAGAATCTCTTCCATAACTACTTCCATATTATAAATATTCGTTAAATCTATTCAAACTTAAACCAAAAACTATCCAATAGACGGTATTTTGAAAATTACAAAAATAATTTATCAGAATAACGTAAGGAGGAAATTATGAAGAGGATGAAAAGAGTAACATTTTTAACAATAATTTTGATTCTAATTACATCTTTTGGATTCAGTTTATCTAAAGATTACAATTTATCTGCTACAGGTGGGACGGGAGTAATAATTTATCCATCACTTGATGTTTCAAAATCTTTTGAAATAGGTTTAGGTGGGCAGTGGGTTGCTATACCAGACATGGTTTTTTCTCCAAAATTCAGTTTATCCTTTCAACAATTTAACTTAGGAGTAGCATTTGACTATCAAACTTCAATAAACGGATGGCCTAAACCGTTAATGTTTTCATTAAAGTACGTAATATCCCAAGGACTAGGAATATACGGAGATCTACAATGGTACTTAGATCCAAACGATGCAGCTTTTTCTTTTATGTTACTAGGCGGAAACGGACTTTTTGGGCTATCGATAGGTGGAGGATGGGAATTGAATTTTGGATTTGGAATAGCATTTACTCCAAGATACAATTGGAACTTAAACACATTTTTTGCTATTCAGAAATCCATATACTCCGATGTATTATTCTTGAAACTAGAATTAGCTAACTATTCTTATAGAATAGTAAGGGATCCATTCTTTTCAAACGATCATAGAGGAGTATTCAATATAGGTTTAAATATTGTACCAGCAAAATGGATAAGCATTGGTATAAACGGTTTGGATATTCTAGATAGTAATAGAAGTATTGCAGTTTCACTTAACTTCAGATTCAACCCTTAACGCATACTTTATAGCTTCAAGCATACTTTTATTGTCAGCCAAACCTTTCCCAGCTATATCAAAAGCAGTACCATGATCAGGACTACATCTAACAAATGGTAGCCCTATTGTTGTATTCACACCATCCCTAAAATGTAAGAGTTTAAAACCAATGAGTCCTTGATCATGGTACAGTGCTATGAGGCAATCTAAATTACGTTTTTTGTACTCCAAGAAAGCAGTATCAGGAGAAATAGGACCAATTACATTTAGATTTATATCTTCTAAAACTTTTCTTATTATTTCTTCTTCATTTCCTATATTTCCACCTTCTCCTGAGTGCGGGTTTATTCCACATATACCTAATTTAGGAAAAGCAATATTATCCAACTTTTTTATCCAATCGTTAGCATTTAAAATAGTTCTCTTCAAATTATCGTAAGACAAATAGTTAAAAACTTCCTTTAAAGGAATATGATCCGTTAAAAGTACAATTCTTAAATCACTACTGTAAAAAGCCATATTGTAGTTATTCGTACCGAAAGATTTAGCATAATAATCAGTGTGCCCACGAAAGCCAGGAAGTATTTTTGATATTCTCTCTTTAGATACAGGACCATTCACAACTCCTGAGATTTTACCTTCCTTAAGCAATTGAATAGATTTATCTATACTCAAAAGTGCTACCCTAGCACATTCCTCTTCACAAAGATTCAAATTCTCAATTTCTACTCCCACATCCTCAACAAAAACACAATCAGAAGCAATTTCGTAAGAACAAAACTTTAAATCAAACCTTAACAGTTTAGAATACAATTCAAAAACTTTTTTACTTCCAATAAGCAACAAGTTTTTCAGCAAGGTTCTAGGTAGAGAATTCAAAGATTTTATTATTACTTCAGGACCTATTCCACAAGGATCACCTATAGTTATACCAATCATTACGCACCAAGTATAGCTTTTATCCTCTCTAAAACTTTCAACCTATCAAGGGGTTTTAAAATAAATCCTTTAGCACCGTTCATGATAGCAGTTTTAACTATATCTTCCCTCCCTAAAGCAGTTACCATTATAACTTTAGCATCCTTATCAAAAGACAAAATCTCTTTAAGAACTTCAAGACCGTTAATATCAGGCATAGTTATATCGAGTGTTACAAAATCAACGTTAGGATACAATTCTTTATACATTCTTACTGCATCTTCACCCCTTGGAGCGTTACCAACAACCTCAATTCCAGCGGACATAAGAATTTGTGTTATTTGTTTCAAGGTAAAAGAAGAATCATCAACAACCAAAGCTCTATACTTACTACCATCAGGCTTAAGAATATTTATTTGCTCTATCATAAACAACCTCCTACGTAAAACTCTTCACTGCTAAAAATTCATTTGAAAATATTAAACTCTCATTAACACCTTCTTCAACTAAAAAATTCTTTATTCTTTCTCTCACAACTACAAACCTAAAACTTACATCACTACTTTCAAGAAGATCTTTAAAGTTCTTTAGTACACTTAAATCCAAATTCAAAGTGCTTACACCGTTAAGAGAAACTACAACTTTTTTACTATTACCTATTACTTTTTTTATTTCTTCAACAACATCAGGTTGCAGATATCCCAAAACAGTAACTATCAATACATCGTTTAAATTTCTAGTATACAAAGCAAAATTTTTCTCATAAGCGCGATTCTTTACTTGGTCCCTAAATTCGTACTCTCTTATATACTTTACCAATATTTCTGGATCAATTGGTTTTTCCATGAATTTGTATATACCAAATTTTAGAATATCAATAATATTTTTACCAGTAGTACCAAAAACTATTATAGGTTTAGAATGTTCTACCTCCCTTATTTTTTGCAAAACGTTTTCCAAACGATCCGCTGGTAAATCTAGTATAAACATATCAGCTTCATTTAATAAACTTTTTACTTCATCGTAAAATTTAAAACCAAAATTATAAACAATAGCATCTATACCCTTAGTTCTCAAAAAATTTCCCAAACGATTACCAAAAAGAAATACGCTTGTTAATATAAGCACTCTCATAGTTAGGACTCTTTGAGAGCTATATTTACTTCTATTTGTCCCTTAGGCAAGATCATAGGCACAACTAGCGTTTCTATTTGTGGAGTATCTATTTCATACTCTTTCCCAACTACAACCGTTGGCGGAGTTAACACAAATGTATACCCTTTTTTATATAACCTAGTTATAGCACTACCTACTATCATGTTACCCAGTTCACCTAAAGCAGACCTTTCATACTCACCTATCTGATCCAAAGATTTAATATCAGTAGATGTCATTTTTGACAAAACTTCAGATGCTGTAGTTTCATCCATATCTATTATAACTCTACCGTTTGCTGGTCCTGTTATACCTACTATTATACTAACGGAATTGGTAAGAGAAACACCTTTTTTAAGAAAAAGTTCACCTCTTTTTATATTATCTGTCTTCAAAACTTCAGAAAGTACCTCAAAAGTAGCTTCTATAAAAGGATTAATATAC
>CALFVP010000191.1 GCA_937928175.1 uncultured bacterium
ATAATAACAGAAATGTTTTCAAAAATAGGTATTCTAGTAAGTTTTAATATAAGCAACATTTTTATTGCTGCAATATCATTCACAATTTACTATTCTTTACTAGGGGTTTTATTTTTAATAACAACTAAAAGGGTAACCTTAAGAGTATGAGAGAAAAAGAAAGAATAGATATCGAAATGGTAAAAAGGAACATAGTTAATTCAAGAGAAAAAGCTAGAAGTATGATAATGGCTGGAATGGTAACGGTGAATGGGCAAAAAGTATTCAAACCATCGTACGAAGTAAGCCCCTTAGACAAAATAGAATTACTAGAAAAACCTAAATACGTAAGCAGAGGCGGTATAAAATTAGAAGGAGCAATAGAGGGATTTAACATAGATGTTAAAAACAAAGTATGTTTAGACGTAGGAGCATCAACAGGTGGTTTTACAGATTGTCTTTTACAAAAAGGTGCAAAACTTGTTTATTCAATTGATGTAGGGTATGGACAAATAGAATACTCTCTAAGGAACAACCCAAAAGTTATAGTTTACGAAAAATTAAACGCAAGGTATATCGACATTTTAGTCAAAGAAGGTAAAATAACTTTCAAAGAAGAAATAGAAATAGTAGTTATGGATGTATCATTCATATCACTAACAAAAATAATTTTACCTGTTTCAAGAGTAGTATCAGATAGAGCAATATATATAGCACTCATAAAACCGCAGTTTGAACTTGAACCCAAATACGTAAGCAAAGGAGGAATAGTAAAAGAAGAATATCAAAAAATAGCTATAAATAAAGTAAAAACATTCGTTGAAGAAAACGGATTTAAAGTTAAAGGAATACTACCTTCCAAAATCAAAGGATCAGACGGTAACCAAGAATACTTTATTTACTTTCACAAGTAAAGCTAAGTTGAAACTACCTCAATAATCTTTGTTTGAAAAGTAAAACGTATTTTTTTCATTATAGTTTGTATGTTGTTTAGGATAGTAATTTTAAAAATTCTTCTTTTAATTCTTTCTGTTTACTCTATGGGACAAGAAGAATACTTTTACGGCAATATTTCATACTACGGAGATGAATTTGCTGGAAGAAAAACATCAAGCGGTGCAATCTTTGATCAAGAAAAATACACTTGTGCCAGTAAAACTTTACCATTTGGTACTATACTTGAAGTTATGAATATAAAAAACGGTAAAAGTGTTGTTTTAATGGTAAACGATAGAGGACCTTTTGTTAAAAATAGGATACTAGACATATCAAAAAGAGCTGCAAGAGAAATCGATATGATAACAGAAGGTGTAACATTCGCTAGAATCAAAATCATAAAACTCGGTAATGGAACTTTTTCAGAAGATGAATACAAAAAAATGATAGGTGAATACTATTCTTTTGACAAGAGAAACGCTTACGAATTCTCTATTCAAGTAGGTGCTTTTACAAATAGAACTTTAGCTCAAAACATGCTCGAAAAACTAAAAAAAGACGGATTTAATAACTCCTACATAACAGAAAAAATAGTAGGGAAAACGATCTTTAACAGAGTCAGGGTAGGAGATTACGCAGACAAAGACGTAGCAACGAAAGTAAGAGACTTACTAAAAGAAAAAGGATATGATACCTACTTCGTTTCTACATACGTTGAAAAATAAAAATCTACTTTTAACAAACGTGCTAATATTGTTTTTGCTAACCTTATCCCAATGTAATTTTAGAATTTCCATGTTCAACGAAACTAAACCTAACGAATCTAACGAACAAAAATTTGATATATACCCACCAAAAGTTAATATTGTTTTTCCTTACAATTTATCAGTTATAAGTAACATTGTTACAATACTAGGTACAACTGAAGATGATAACCCTACAATAACTTACGTACAAATAAAAGATAAGAACTTTAAATTCACTAATTCAAACAATTGGATTATTACCCTAAACACATACGAACTAACTAATGGACCTATTGAAATACTATTCTACGCAGTGGATTCTCTAAAAAACATCTCACCTAGTAAAACATTCATTTATTACGTATCCAACAGTTTAATATTCAACGTCTATCCTATAGAGTTTACAGTAACAAACAGATCCATCGAATTTACTATAAACATTAACAAAAAAGATTATTCATACTTAAGAATATACACAAACTCAGTTTTACTATTCGAAACTAACAACACTTCAAACTTAACACTTACTTTAGAATCAAACTACTTCATTGAAAACGAAACAAACGTTATTGATTTTGTACTAGTAGACCTCAATAACTACGTAACTAATACTAGATTCGTAAAATTCGATTTTTCAGCACCTTACCTTGAAATACTTTTAAGTAGTAATTCCTACATTTGGGGAAATTACAGTATACCAATTTACATCTTAGATTCTAATAACACTATCTTATACTTAGATTACTCAATTGGAAGTAATTACTTTCATGTAAGTAATAATACCACAAACGTAATAAACTTTAACACTTTTTTAGTTACAAATGGTAATGTAACTTTAAAATTCTGGGCTAAAGATGTAGCTGGAAATTCTTCTTCAATTTATGAAATACCAACTACAGTTGCTAACTACTTTCATGAAGAAAAAAACCGAATAAGCTCTAAAACGTACTACTTTATAAACTCCGAAGTATTTCTAGATAAAACAGTCTTATTTTTCACAGATAGTGGATTTTCTTCTATATTCGTAAGCAAAGAAGAAAAAAGTTTTTCCAAGGAAACAGTAAAACAAAACTACCTAAACATACTACCAACAGGTAAAATGAAATCCATAGTCAACAAAAGTAACGTTATCCTAAGCTATATAAGAAACGATGAAAGATTAATAATAAGAACTAATTCAGATTTAAGTTTAACTAACTTTTATCAACTTACAAGCATAAACAATATTTTTGATTTTGATCTTACCTCTATAAACGATACGGTATGGGTTATAAGAACAACAACTAACGGTTTTCTAATAGTAACAGATATCTCAAACTTAACAACAAATTTCTTTACAAACCTCTCGGAGAATTTTTCAATTGTTTCTGAAAAATATCCAAAAAACTTCATTTATTCCCTATACAATAGCGATAAATTGTTACTTTTCACCAACAATAATTTAATGTTTTTCACCAACATTTCTGGAATTAATAAAGCAGATATTGTTAGTCTTTCAAACGGTTTAATTTACCTTGGTATAGTAAAAAGTAATTCAATCGATATTTTAGTTTTTGAAAACACTTTAATTACAAATTATTCATTCTATACAACCAGTAACCTCTACATTTACCACATCGTAGGTAAGAGAAAGGCTAACAACAGTTTTTGGGTCATTACCGAAGGAGATGAATACGGTAATTCACAAATAAGAATTCTAGAAATAAGCGAATTAGGTGTAATTAGGGAACAAAAACTAAATGTAACATTTAAAATACAAGATCCAAGCGGATTTAGAGAATTAGATACAATACTCAAAAACTCAAACGTTACCATATTTACATCAAAATACGAAAACAACATTGGATCCATATTAATCTTTAACGGTTTATAAAATTAACAAACACAAACGAGGAACAATTTTACAATAAAGCTCAGTAACTATAAAACAAAAATTATTACCACAAATTAAGATTTTTCTTTATAGAAACGCAATATAAAAAGAAATACAATTAAAAGTTTTAGAAGTTTTAAAGTACAACACTTGATAACTATTTAGGTGACTCTTGGGTTAATTCTACTGGCTGTTGTGGAACAGATTGTTGTGGTAAAGGTTGCTGAGGTAGTTGCTCTACCGATTGAGGTTTTTGAAGTGGGGCTTTCACTGTTGACTTAGATATGGCAAAAGATATTAAGAATGCCAAAACCATAAAAGTTATTCCGAGAACTCTAGTTATATTAGACAATACATCACCTGCCCTTGAACCAAAAGGGTTTAGTAGATTACTCCCACCGAATATACCTATTTCAGCACCACCTCTATTCTGCATCAACACTACTATTATCAATAGTATAGCATTGATTACAAATAAAACAGAAAGAACGGTTATAAGCATCATATTTTGTTACTCCTTGGGCCTAGCTGGACTCGAACCAGCCCACCCGGTTTAGGAAACCGGTGCTCTATCCACCTGAGCTATAGGCCCTAACTATTCTGCGAGGGGAGGACTCGAACCTCCACTGCGGGATCCAAAGTCCCGTGTCCTGCCAGTTAGACGACCTCGCAACAAAATATCTCTTAAATTTTAAGAATTGTAAAAGCCTCTTTTCAAAATTCGTAATACACTAAAATATTTTAACACTGTTTCATCACCTTGTCAAATAAAATTGTAATAAAACATCACTCACGCAAAAAGTAAGAAAAACCTAAATAACTACTCTTCCAAAAAATTAAAAATGATGTTTTATAACAACAATCCCAAAGAAAAATACCTAAGGGTATTCAAAATTTTTTAAATAAATTTGATTAAAAAAAATACAAACTCTTATAATTTACTTTTAAGAGGTACAGTATGGTTAGAATAAGATTAATGAGGTTTGGAGCTAAGCACAGACCTTACTACAGGATAGTTGTAGTAGATTCTAAGAAAAAAAGAGATGGTGCATATATTGAAAAATTAGGGCATTATTCACCGATAGAGAGTAATAAATTCTACATTGATACAAACAGGTACAATTACTGGATTTCTGTTGGAGCTCAACCTTCAGATACCGTAAAAAAACTTTATGACAAGTTTTTAACTTTAACTAAGTAGAAAATAAAATTTTATAGAGAGGTGGTATATGAAAGAAAAAGAATTGGTTGAACAGATTGTTAAAGCTTTAGTTGATTACCCAGAAGACATATCTATCAAAGTTGTTGAGGGCGAAAAGTCAACAATCCTTGAGCTTAAAGTGAAGAGTGAAGACATTGGTAAAATTATCGGTAAAAAAGGTAGAATAGCAAAAGCTATAAGAACTTTAGTAAGTGCTGTTGCTGTTAAAAACGGAAGAAGAGTTATTCTTGAAATACTTGACTAATACTTTTCCCGAGCTAACGCTCGGGATTACCCTTAATGAAAGAATTAATAAAATCCGTATTACTAGAATTAGGTTTTGATGTAGTTTCATTTGTTTCTCCTTCTGCTTTAGAATCCAACGTTACTTTAAAAGAGAACTATAAATCTTGGATAAATTGCTCTTTTCATGGGGCAATGGAATATTTAAAACGTCCAGAAGATATAAAATTTAAACCAACTTTGATCGACAAAAGTATTAAAACTATAATAATGGTTGGAGCAAGTTATTTCAATTCTACACATTATGAACTACCTTCTGAGGAGTACGGTAAAGTATCAATGTACGCATGGGGATTAGATTACCATTTCGTAATAAAAAGTCTTCTAACTGAAGCAATTGAAAAGATTAAAAAAGAAATAAACAAAGAATTCACGTACATAATACATTCAGATGCAACACCTATTTATGAAAAAGGATTTGCAATACAAAGTGGTTTAGGATTTCAAGGTAAAAACACATGTATAATAAACAAAAAAATAGGATCATTCTTTTTCATAGGAGAAATACTAACAAATTTAGAAGTAGAGTACGATAATGAAAACAATTTCAAGGGGTGCGGTAGATGTAGAAATTGTATAACAAAATGTCCTACAGAAGCACTAAAAGAATACATTCTCGATTCAAGAAGATGCATATCATACTTAACCATAGAATACAAGGGAATTATACCTGAAGAACTTGCACTGAAAATTGGTAGTTGGATTTTTGGATGTGATGTATGTCAAGAAGTTTGCCCATTTAATAGATATCTTTACATAAATAAAGTAAACACTAAGGTTAAGGAATTTTATCAAAAACTTACTCCTTTTCTTAAACTACAAGATGTTATGATGATTGAAAGCAATAATCAATTTAAGAAGATATTTAGTGGTAAGGCAATGTTAAGAGCTGGAAGAAGAGGACTAATAAGAAATGCAATAATAGTTTCTGTGAATAACAAAGCAAAAAAACTTAAGGACCAAATATATAAACTATCTGATGATAAAGATGAAGTTATAGCAAAAACGGCAAGATGGGCTTTAGAAAGAATTTAACATTCGGGATGACTGGATTTGAACCAGCGACCCCACCCACCCCAAGGGTGTGCGCTACCAGGCTGCGCTACATCCCGAACTTGGGCGGTAGAGGATTCGAACCTCTGGCCTCCACTGCGTCAAAGTGGCGCTCTAACCAACTGAGCTAACCGCCCCTAAACCTTACAAAATAATTATAAATACACTAACTAAAAAAATTCAATATAAAATTCCCCAAAACTAAAAAATACTTTTCTTGCATTCTAAAATTACCTTCTAAATAATATTTATTGTTAGGTAAGACTTATGAGTACTTCCAATATATCAATATATTTCACATCTGATGGAATTCTCGTAAAAGTTATAGGAAAAGGTGTAGTAGAATATTGTAGAGACCTAAAAGAAGACCTTGAAAAACTCATATCTGAATACGAAAAACTTAACCTTTACTTTGATTTATCAGAAACAACACACCTAGACAGCACATTCATAGGACTAATGGTTGTATTCGATAAAAAAATCTCAAACAGCAACAAAGGTAACCTTTTTATACTAAACCCACAAACCAAAATAATAGAAATTCTATCATCCATGGACCTCATAGACATTCTTAAAATAACAAACGTTGATGTCCACATAATAGGTAAATACAAAGATGTACAAGCAAATATAAAAAAAGATATAGTAGAATTGAAGCTTTTAATAGAAACCCATAACCACCTAATCCAAACAGGAGAAAGAAATAAAGAAATATTCTCATCTCTTGAAAAAGTACTAAAAGAAGAGCTAAAAAAGTACGAGCAAGAAAATGGAGAAAATAAAAAATAACCTCTCAAGAATACTAGAAATAAATAAAAAAATCAGCTCATACTCAGAATTAAGAGAGATTTTTGATAATATTTTACTTTCTGCTAGAGAGCTTTTTAACTCAATCGGTGGATCACTACTGTTAGTAGATAAAAGCGGTAAGTACCTAAATTTTGAAGTAGTACACGGAGATAGTAAAGAAAAATTAGAAGGAATAAAAATTCCAGTAAACAAGGGAATAGCAGGATATATATTCTCAACAAAAACTCCTGTAATATCTAACAATACAGAAAAAGACCCCAGGTTTTTCAGTTACGTTGATAAGATAACTGGACTAAAAACCCAAAAAATACTAGGAGTACCATTAATAAAAGATAATAAAGCAATAGGAGTAATAGAAATAGTAAACAAATTTGATAACAGCGATTTTACAGAAGAAGACTTGGAACTATTAAGTATATT
>CALFVP010000192.1 GCA_937928175.1 uncultured bacterium
GAAGAAATATCAAACGCTCTAAAAATTTCTTCAACAAAAAATTTAATAATATCCGAAAACACTATAGCATTAAAAAACAAAAAAACAAAATTTTACCTAAAACCGTTTGCAGCAGGAATAGCAGCAGAAAAAATAAAAACACTATTACTCTCAGAAAACATACAAAACGCTCTAATATCCATAGGAAACAACTTTTCATTGTGCTTAGGTAAGAAAGAACAAAACAAGTGGAACATAGGAATAAGCAGATACCAAAAGAATATTGACAGTGAGACTTTACTAACTTTAGAAATTTCAGATGAAACAGTTTACACTGCCAGCATCTACGAAAATTATTTCATAGAAAGGTTTAAAACTTACCATTCATTAATAGATCCTAAAACTGGATACCCTGCAGACAACGGAACAATACTAGTAACAGTGGTACACAAAGACCCTGTAGAAGCGATAATTTTAGCAAGAGCACTACTTGTGATGGGCAAAGACGCAGGAATGAAATTCTCAGAAAAAATCAAAATAAAAGCACTATTTGTAACATCAGAAGACAACAGAACAAGAATATACAAAACATCCCTATGGTCAAAAACCTTTGACAGAGACACAACCCAAAAACCTTTAAAAAGGTAGCTTTTTTCTAACTTTATAGATGTTAGTACCCGCTCTCGATTCAACAGTCACATTAAAATTTTTCTTTATGTAATCCTCAATAATTTTCCTTTTACTTATATTCCACATGTTATCACCTTTTCTAACAACAACAAAACTGTCATCTAACATCTTAAGTTTATTACCCGGATAAACCCAGTTAGGATCTTCCCACTTTTTAGGTTTAAAATACGTAAGAGGTTTATACCCATTCAAAACTGCAACCTTGTTAACGTAAACCCATATATCGTAATCCGTTATAGTTATACCCAACTCATTTTGAATTCTAGTTAACTCAGGTTCATACGTATCATCTAAATTGGAAATTATACTGGTAATTCTCTCCTCCTCTTTAGACAAAGGAACATCTTTCTTAAAAACCAGAATCACCCCTCCTAACACCAAAAGAAACAAAACCAAACCAACTAAAACATACTTCCAATAAGCTAACCTAGAAGTTTTTTTAACTTCCACACTACCAGAATCTTGAGACTTTTCAACTTTCTTGTGAACTTTCTCTGCAACTTGTATTATTTCTTTTTCTTTTTGAGTACCTTCAAGTTTTTCACTTTTAACCAACAAGCTAATCCTATCAGAGTAAGGTAATTCCAAAACCTCTTCATACAAAGCCAAAAGATCCTCTAACCTTCTCCTATCCTTCACTATTCTAGCATTATCAACCTCAAACTCATTTTCAATATCAGAAATAACAACCTTTCTATCAAAATTTTGTTTAACAAAATTCTTTACTTTCTCAAAATCTTCCTTCAAATTACATTCTTCTGGATCATCCTTTAGCAAATTAACAGAAAAATAATTCAAACTATGCTTAGAAAAATCATTAATCAAAATATACTCATTATTCTTCAAATCTATTCTATTTTTCTTATCTCCCTCTTTTGAAAAAACCAAATTTCTTTCCTTACCATCGCCATCCACCAAAGGAATACAATACCTCCCCTCGAAAGATGTTATATTCACGTTGTTTATAACGTTTATCCTATCACTTATCTCAACAAACTTTATGCCCAAACTGAACTTTTTAAAATCTTCATAAGTATCCCTGTTAGTAAAAACTTTCAATCTGCTTCTATCGTATATAAACCTTATTGTATCTATAAGTGAAATTACTTCATTACCTATAACAGTTTTAACAGTTACTATAGGTATAGGGTAAGTAAGAAACTCTTTTTCATTGAACTCATCCGTTGCTACCAAAATTTCACCTTTCTTAGACTTTATAACGTAATTACCACCAACCTTAATTATTGAATCATTCGGCAAAACGTCATACAACCTAGAAGAAAAAAGATTCAAAGCCTTGGAAGTAGTAAAATCATTCACCATTACAGAAAACAAATCAAATATTTTCTTACCGCTAAAAGTTATAGCAAAATTACCATTGTCGTAAAGCAGTACGTAACTTTTATACTTTTCGCTTATCTCTTTTATAACTCTACTAATATCTTCCTCTTCACCAGATTTATCAATAACGTTAACGTTTACTTTGTGATGTAACTCAGTTGGCAAAAATTTAAGTATCACATTGTATATACTACTTGGTACTATGAAATTCGTTTCAAACTGGTCATTCTGTATTTGAATTATCTCTTCTCTAATGGAAGACAAATACCCTGCAGCAATCAAAACGTTACCTATATGCTTTTTAATTTTTTCAACATACCTAGAGTACCCTATTCTAAGAAAAGGTTTAACATCAATAGCAGAAAACCCAGTAAACACTATATAACAATCTCTATCAACCTTAAACACCCTTTTGGAAGGTTCACTGTTGTAAAACCTTATTAACTCAACGAACTTTTTTACTTTTTCACTATCCATAAACTCTCCAATTCCTACAATTTATTATAAACAAAAATTCACTCCCTATGAAAATTTTTCAATCCAAAACACTTTAACTAGAAAGTTTATAAAGCAATTATTTAGTATCAAACTATGGAGAAAGTTGCTTTAACCATAGCAGGGTCTGACAGTGGAGGAGGAGCAGGAATACAAATAGACCTAAAGACATTCAATAAAATTGGTGTATTTGGAGCAAGTGTAATAACATCTTTAACAGCTCAAAACACTCTAGGAGTACAAGGAATATACGATATACCGCCGGATTTTGTCAAAAACCAGTTAGAATCTGTATTTTCCGACCTAAACGTGGAATTTTCCAAAACTGGTATGTTATCAAACTCAGAAATAATAGAAGTTGTAAGTGATTACATAAAATTCACGCTTAGCAAAGGTAAACTGAAAGGTCTAGTAATAGACCCTGTTATGAGAGCCAAAGGCGGAGATAAACTATTAAAAGACGATGCCATAACGTTGTTAATTTCAAAGTTAATACCGTTATCTTTAGTTTTAACGCCTAACATACCTGAAGCAGAGCTTTTAACAGGAATGAAAATAGAAACACTTGAAGAGATGAAGAAAGCAGCTAGAGAAATAAAAAAACTAGGACCGAAGTACGTAGTAGTGAAAGGTGGACATCTTAAAGACAAAGACGCAGTAGATATAATTTTTGATGGTTCAAACTTCTACGAACTTAGATCCAGAAGAAAGTTTAACGGTGATGTTCACGGTACTGGGTGCTGTTTCTCAGCTAGCATAACTGCATTCCTTACCAAAGGTGAGGAACCTATAAAAGCAATAGAAAAAGCTAAAAAATTCATATCTAAAGCAATAGTAAACGGGGTATACATAGGAAAAGGATTTAGAGTTTTAAAAACCTACTAACCTTTTATATCAACACTTTTATGCTCGTTTTGTGAATTCTGGTTTGTAGAAATGTTCATATTAGCTATTTGATCCCAAGCCTCTCTGAGTTTTGTTAATATGTTTAAAACTTCAACAAACATTGACTTATTTTTTTCAATATTACCTTCAAAAAGTCTTTTACTACAATGTAGGTATATTGAATAAAGGTTTTTAGCGATATCGCCGCCTTTCTCAAAGTCTAACGAAGCAATAAGCTCAATTATACCATCTTGAGCTCTTGAAATTTCTTTATTCAAAAGGTCATACTTTTTATTTTCAAGGTGCACCATAGCTTCATTTATAGAAGATATTATAATATCGTACAGTATAACAACCAATTTTATAGGGCTAGCGGTTTCTATTTGAGTTTCTTTATAAAATTTAACGTAATTCATAAAATTTATTTTCGGAGAGTGGTTTATTTTCTTTATCGGAATTTCTGTTAACTCTCACTTTTCCAGTGAGCAAATCTTCCATTAAACCTTTCTTAACCCCCTCAAGTTTTTTCTTGTACGCCATTTCTTTTTCTATGATTTTATCAATACTTTCATCAATCTGGGAAAGCACAGAAGCAATGCGGTGTTGCTCGGGAAGTGGGGGAAGGGGGATTATCAGGTTATCTACTATACTTTTACTCAAATTAGGTTGTCCTGAGCCTTGCAAATTCGCCAAAATATTGAATAATGAATTATTAAGTTCATAGTATAAAAACTCATGAT
>CALFVP010000193.1 GCA_937928175.1 uncultured bacterium
TAGTTTTAATATTTTAGGGGGGATTATGGAAGAAGAACTTAAAGAAGTAAACATTGATGTTGTGGAAATTCAAAAAATACTTCCTCACAGGTTTCCCTTTCTTCTAGTTGATAAAATAGAGAAAATGAACTCTACAAAAGCTATAGGATACAAAAACGTAACGATAAACGAATGGTTTTTCCAGGGGCATTTTCCTAACTACCCTATAATGCCAGGTGTATTGATAATAGAAGGACTTGCACAATGTGCTGGAGTCTTAGCACTAAAATCTATGAACTACAGTTCAGAAAACCCACCTTTAATATTTTTTGCTACGATCGAAAACGCTAAATTCAAAAACCCTGTACTTCCAGGCGATAAACTAATATACGAAGTGGAGATTACAAAACTAACTAAAAACTTTGGAAAGTTCAAAGGTATAGCTAGAGTTGGCGATAAAGTATGCGCTGAAGCAGAAATGATGGCAGCTATAAAAGCGTAAAAGAGGAATGTATGCCTAAGATACACAGTAGTGCTATAATAGAAGGAAACGTTAGTATAGGATCAGAAGTTGAAATAGGACCAAACGTAGTTATAATAGGTAATATAACAATAGGAGACGGCACAAAGATAAACGTAGGTACATGTATATACGGAAACGTTCACATCGGAATTAAAAACAAAATAGGACCTTACGCAATAATAGGTACTGATCCACAAGACCTAAAATACACAGGAGAAGAAATTGGACTTATTGAAATAGGTTACGAGAACGTAATAAGAGAATTCGTTACTATACATAAACCTACTTCAAAAGATAGTAAAACTATAATTGGTAACAAATGTCTTCTTATGGTAGGAGCTCATGTTGGACACGATGTTAGCATTGGAAACGAAGTTATACTAGTGAATAGTTGTCAATTAGGTGGTTTTTCAAAAGTAGAAGATGGAGCTTTCATTTCATCTTTAATAGGAATACACCAACACACCAGAGTAGGAAAATTTGCAATAGTTGGAGCCCTCTCTAAAATAACTCAGGATATACCACCTTTCACGATGGCAATTGGTAACCCTGCAGAAGTTGTAGGAATAAACTCCGTAGGACTAAGAAGAAGAAACTTCTCTCCAGAAGAAAGAAATAGAATAAAAGAAGCATATAAAACAGTATACCTGTCTAACTACACAATAAGAGAAGCAGCAAACAAAATTATTGAAATGTTCCCAAACGACCAAAACGTTAAATACATTTCAGAATTCATTTTATCATCAAAAAGAGGTATAGCAAAAGGACTAAGAAGAGAAGAAGGAACAGTTGAATAGATCTAAATTTTTTGTTTAGTATTCTTGCCTATGAAACTTGATACTACAAAGTACATATTCATAACTGGTGGAGTTTGCTCATCTTTAGGGAAAGGTGTAACCACTGCTTCGATAGGACTACTACTAAAATCAATGGGTTACAGAGTAAACATTGTAAAGGTAGATCCTTATCTAAACGTTGATGCAGGAACAATGAACCCTTACCAACACGGAGAAGTATTTGTCACGTTTGACGGTGGCGAAACAGACCTTGATTTAGGTACTTACGAAAGATTCTTAAACCAAAAAATGTATAAAACAAGCTCAATAACTGCAGGTAAAGTATACAAAAACGTCATAGAAAAAGAAAGAAGAGGAGATTACCTTGGGCAAACTGTCCAAGTTATACCACACATAACAAACGAAATTAAAGAAAACATAAAAGAAGCAACTTTACTCGAAAATGAAAAAGTTGACATCCTTTTAGTTGAAATTGGTGGAACAGTCGGAGATATAGAAAGTATACCATTCATAGAAGCAATAAGACAATTCTCTCTAGAAATCGGAAGAAAAAATTGTCTTTTTATACATGTAACATTATTACCTTACTTATCTTCTTCATCTGAAATAAAAACAAAACCAACTCAACATTCAGTAGCAAAACTTAGAGAACTAGGTATACAACCAGATATAATAGTGTGTAGAAGTGAAAAAGACTTCTCGAAAGAAGAAATAAAAAAAATATCTCTATTCACAAACGTTGAAGAAAGAGCTGTTATAAAATCGCTAAACCTACCAACAATTTACGAAGTACCACTGTACTACCTAGAGCAAGAACTAGACAAAACGATATGTAACCTACTTAATATACAGCACATTACTCCTGACTTATCTAGCTTAAAAAAGAAGATAGATACATTCAAAGTCATTGAAGATGAGATCACAATAGCAATAGTCGGTAAATACGTAGGATTTAGAGATTCTTACAAAAGCATTCACGAAGCGTTATTTCACGCAGGAATAGAAAATAAAGTGAAAGTTAAAATTTTATATGTTGATTCTGAAAAAACTTCTCCAGATGAAATAAGGGAGATAATTGATAAAGTTGATGGTGTACTAGTTCCTGGTGGTTTTGGAAGGAGAGGAATAGAAGGGAAAATACTATCAGCACAAATATCCAGAGAAAAAAATATACCTTTTCTTGGAATATGTCTAGGTATGCAGATAATGGCAATAGAATTTGCTAGGAATGTATGTGATTTAAACAAAGCAAATAGCCTTGAATTTGATCCAAAAACACAACACCCAGTTATATCCATGCTTGATGATCAAAAGAGAGTTATAACTAAGGGCGGTACAATGCGTCTAGGAGCACAAAAAATAATACTCAAAAAAAACACAATAGCATTCTCAATCTACACCAAAGAAGAGGTATACGAAAGACATAGACACAGATACGAATTTAATCCAGAATATATACCTATATTCGAAGAAAACGGAATGGTATTCTCTGGGTTTAGCGAAAATGGTCTAGTGGAAATAATAGAAAACTCTGAAAACGCTTTCATGGTTGGAGTACAGTTCCATCCAGAATTCCAATCTTCAATACTAGATCCAAACCCAATATTCAACAGTTTCATTAAAACAATAACCGAAATAATATGAACGAAAAAGAAATTGAAAAAATTCTAAACTTTTTGGAGGATGTCTGGGAATATGAAAATTCTCCATTAAAAGTTTATGGGAATTTAGAAAAATCAAACCCTTTTCAAATACTTATATCTACAATTTTAAGCTCTAGGACAAAAGATAAAATTACTTATACCGCCGCAGACAGACTTTTCAAAATATTCAAAACCCCGCAAGAGCTTGCAAACGCAAATGTAAACGACATAGAAAAAATAATATACCCTGTAGGTTTTTACAAAACTAAAGCAAAAATTATAAAAAAGGTATCAGAAATAATTATTCAAAAGTACAACGGTAAACTACCACAAGACCTTAACTCTTTACTATCGTTACCCGGAGTAGGAAGAAAAACAGCTAACTTGGTTCTTTCGATTGCATTCAACAAAGACACAATATGCGTTGATACTCACGTACACAGAATATCAAACAGAATAGGAATAGTATCATCAAAAACACCACAAGAAACAGAAATAAAACTTAAGGAAACAGTACCTAAAAAGTATTGGAAAAAAATAAACAAACTTATGGTATCATTCGGGCAAACAATATGTAAACCCATAAAACCCGAATGTGAAAGGTGCAAGATATCAGATATATGCGTTTACTACAAAACAAAAAAATGTTAGATTTTGAATATGGAAAAAGAACTATTGGAAAAAATCCCAGAATTACCGGGCATATACATAATGTACAGCAAAACTGGCGAAGTATTGTACATAGGTAAATCAGTAAATCTAAAAAAAAGAATAAATTCTTATTTCTCCCAAAAAAAACACCCCCAAAGAATACAAAACTTAGTAAACAAAGTAGATAAATTAGAATACATAGTGGTTAACAACGAAACAGAAGCTTTAATACTAGAAGCAAATCTCATAAAAAAGTACAAACCTAAGTACAACGTATTAATGAAAGACAGTAAATTTTATCCTTTCATAAAGATTTCAAAAGATGAGTTTCCTTACATAAACGCAACTAGAAAATTCGAGAATATCTCAAATTTTGAATATTTTGGTCCTTTCACAGAAAATAAATTACCTTATGAACTCGTTGAGATAATACAAAAGATATTCAAAATAAGAACATGCACAGTTTTACCAAAAAAAGCATGCTTAAACTATTACATAGACCTTTGTTCAGCACCTTGTATAAGGAAAATTTCTAAAGAAGATTACATAAAAAACGTTGAAAATGCAAAAAAAGTGCTAAAAGGAGAAATTGAGGAAGTTGTAAAATCATTAGAAAAAGAAATGAAAAACGAAGCAAAAAATCTTAACTTCGAAAAAGCTTCATTTCTAAGAGATAGTATAAACGTATTAAACAACCTAAAATCTCAAGAACAGTACATTTTTGACCCTAGTAACACAGTAACAGCAGACTACATATCTTATTCCATAAATAAAGATTTTATAAATTTCTACGTTGCACACGTAGTAAACGGAAAATTCTTTGGCAAAGAAAGTATAACTTTACCAAAACACGAAGAAAAACCACTAGAAACGTTTTTATCGAATGTATACCTAATCAACAACTACGAAATACCACAAAACATATTTACTGATAAAGATATAATCGAGGAAACTAAAAACTTCTTTACTAAGATAGGAGTAGAAACTAATGTATCAATTCCGTCTTTAGAGAGAGATGTAAAACTTTTAGGATTATGCAAGAAAAATTCTCAAATTGTGCTTGCAGAACATGAATCAAGAATTGAAATGGCAGATAAAGAAATAAATGACTTATGCAAACTCATGGGAATAAACAACATATCAATTATAGATGGATTTGACGTTACAAACTACGGAAACGAAATAGCTTTTGGATCAAGTGTAAGGTTTATCAATGGAGTACCTGTAAAAAAGTATTATAGGATATTCAAGATAAAAACCATAAAAAATCAAAATGACTTTAAAATGATAGAAGAAATAGTTTACAGAAGGTACAAAAAAGAGAAGGAAACTAAAGAATTACCAGACCTTATACTCATAGATGGTGGTAAAGGACAACTAAATTCAGCTATCAAATCTCTCAAGAACCTAAACCTAAGTATACCGATAATTGCACT
>CALFVP010000194.1 GCA_937928175.1 uncultured bacterium
TTTAATATTTTTTATAATTTGGATGTATGAGTAAAGTTTATAAGGTTGGGATTGTTGGTGCTCCTAATGTTGGTAAGACTTCGCTTTTTAATGCTCTTTCTGGTTCTAGTGAGAGGGTTGGGAATTGGCCTGGTACTACTGTTGAGAGGTTTGAAAAGAGGGTTAAGGTTGGTGGTAATGAGATTGTTTTTGTTGATTTGCCAGGTAGTTATTCTTTGTCTGTTTCTTCTAGTGATGAGAAAATTGCTAGGAATTCTATTCTTGGTGAAAAGTTTGATTTGATGGTTGTTGTTGTTAGTGCTAGTAACCTTTACAATAGTTTATTTTTAGTTTTGGAGCTTTTGGAGTTAGGGTTTAATGTTGTTGTTGCTTTGAATATGGTTGATGTTGCTAAAAAGAATGGTATTAAAATAGACATTGATAAGCTTAGTTCTTTTCTTGGGGTTAAGGTTGTACCTACTGTAGCTAGAAGTAGTAAAGGAGTTTTAGAACTTATTAGACTTTTGCACAGAATAGAGGAATTAAAGGTTTTATATTCTGAGTTTAAGATTTCGTATCCTAAACCTATTGAAAATGGTATTGATAAAATTATCTCTATTTTCAAAGAGAGGGGGGTAACTAGTTCTAAAAGTTTGAGAGGTATAGCTATTAAAGTGCTTGAAAGAGATGATTTTGTAATTAATTCTAAAGTTTTAGTTTACAATATTTGGGATGAGGTTTCAAAAGTTATAAGTCAAGTTGATGAAGAGCTTAGGATGTTGTCTAGCGATGACATAGACGCTGCTATAGTTAGAGCGAAGTATAATTTTATAGATAAGGTTATAAAATCTTGTGTTGAAAAAACTTACACTAAAAGAGAGATTATTCAAAGAAAGATAGATTATTTATTAACTAGTAAGTTTTGGGGGCTTATCATATTTTTAGGGATGATGTTTGGTGTTTTTAATCTAGTTTTTCTGCTTGGAGATCCATTATCTAAACTTATAGAAGATGGTTTTTCTTTGTTATCTAATTGGGTTTTGGATGTAGGGAATGATTTAGGGTGGAGTAGTGTTTTTTTGAGTTTTCTTACTGATGGTTTGATATCGGGGGTGGGTAGTGTTTTGGTGTTTATTCCTTACATTTCTATTTTGTTTTTGTTTATAGGTATTCTTGAGAACAGTGGTTTTTTAGCTAGAAGTGCACTTATGATGGATAGGATTATGACAACTTTTGGGCTTCATGGAAAATCTTTTTTACCTATGCTTATAGGGTTTGGGTGTAACATTCCTGGAATTATGGCTACTAGGGTTTTATCTTCTTTTAAGGATAGGCTTATAACTGTTCTTGTTTTGCCTTTGATTTCTTGTTCTGCAAGACTTACTGTTTTTGTTGTTGTTTGTTCTGCTATTTTTGAAGAGCATAAAGGTATTATTATGTTTTCTATGTACCTTTTAGGTTTGGTTCTTTCTGGGGTTTTTGGTATTATTTTTAGAAAAAATGTTGCTAAAGGAGAGTATTCATTGTTTGTTATGGAAATACCAGATTTTAGAATGCCATCGTTTAAAGTTTTGTTTTCTGAGGTGTTTTATAGAAGTTTTTTGTTTGTTAGAAAAGCTGGTACTATTATTGCTTTGGTTGTTGTTATGGTTTGGTTTTTGGGTAGTATTCCTTTTGGTGTTGAATATGCTTCTGAAGATAGTTTTTTGGGAATTATTGGTAACACTTTAAAACCTTTTTTTGTTCCTTTGGGGTTTGGTGATAATTGGCAGGTTGTTGTATCGATTTTTACTGCTATCCTTGCCAGAGAAGCTGTTGTAGGAACTCTTGGTACTGTTTACGGTGTTTCTGAGGAAGGTGTCACTCAAGTATTACCAGAGGTTTTTACTCCTTTGTCTGCTATATCGTTTTTGGTTTTTATGCAGGTTGCCATGTTATGTATTGCTACTATTGTTACTGTAGCTAGTGAAATAAACAAGAGGTGGGCAATATTCAGTTTTGTTTACACTTTTCTTACTGCTTGGTTGTTAAGCTTTGTTGTTTATAATTTAGGTAAAATTTTAGGTTTTCAGTAATCCTTTTACTCCCATTATTTTTGTTGGTAGTCCGTATAGATTTATAAATCCCTTTGCATCTTTGTGATCGTACAATTCTGTTCCTTCAAACGAAGATATATCAGGATCGTATATTGAATATTCGCTTTCTCTTGAAAGTGGTATTATGTTACCCTTGTAAAGTTTTAGTTTTACTTTTCCTGAAACGTACTTATTTAATTCATCAAATAATTTATCAAGTCCGTACCTTACTGGATGAAACCATTTACCGAAGTATACAAGTTCGCCGTACTTTATCGATAACATTTCCTTTAATGCTGTTGTTTCTCTATCCCATACAAGTTGAGATATTAGGTTATGAGAAAATTGTAGTATTGTTAATCCTGGTGTTTCGTATACTCCTCTTGATTTTATACCAACTAGCCTGTTTTCTACTATATCTATTCTTCCTATACCATTTCTTCCACCTATTTCGTTTAGTTGTTCTAGTAATTTGTTAGATTCGTAGTTTTTATTGTTTAGTTTAACTGGTATTCCTTTTTCGAATTCTATTTCTATTTCTTCTGGGGTATTGGGTGCTTCTTCTGGTGATACTGTCATTTTAAACATTTTTTCATCGTAAGGTTTTTTGGTATCTTCGAGTATACCACCTTCGTAACTTATATGTACTAAGTTTGGATCCATGCTATAGGGTTTTTTTGTTGTTATTTCTATGGGTATTTTATGTTCTTCTGCGTATTTTATCATATCGTTTCTTCCTTTGAATTTGTTTAGAAAATCTTCATCTTTCCAAGGTGATATTATTTTTAGTTGTGGTGCTAGGGCTTTATATGTTAGCTCGAACCTAACTTGATCGTTTCCTTTTCCTGTTGCACCGTGTGCTACTGCGTCTGCTTCTTCTTTTATTGCTATTTCTACTTGTTTTTTAGCTATAATTGGTCTTGCCATTGATGTACCTAGTAAGTAGTTTTCGTATTTTGCTTCAGCTTTCAAAACCCTCCATACAACTTCTTCAACAAACTCTTTTTTTAAGTCTTCTATGTAAACTTTTGATGCACCTGTTTTCAAAGCTTTTTCCTCAATTTTCTCAAAATCTTCTTTTTGTCCAAGATCAGCAACAAATGCTATTATCTCTGCATTGTACCTTTCTTTAAGGTACTTTAGTATTACTGATGTATCTAGTCCACCAGAGTATGCTAAAACTATTTTCATACTTTTTACCTCCTTATTTTTCTAATAGTTCTTTTGCTTTTTCTGTCCAAGGATTTTTGTAAAAATCTCTTACCATTCTTTCGTATATTTTTCTTGCTTGTTCGAAATCTTTTAATTGGGTATAACAAAATACACTGTAGTACAGTGATTTTACAACTGTGTCTTTATACTCCTTGTAAATGTATGATACCTTTAGGTATTCTATTACAGCTTTGTTGTACTCTCCGTTAATTCTTAGTATTTCTCCTATTTCGAATTGAGCTATGGCTGCTGTTTCGTTAAAAACTTCTTCAGTTATTTCTTGAAGTAAGTTTATTGCTTTCTGGTAATTCTTTTGTGATTTGTGTATCATTGCTAGTTCAAGTTTTGCTTTTGAAGCACTGTCTTTGTCTTTTGATTTACTTACCGTTTCTAGTGAAGATATTATTTCGTCAATACTTTTGGAAGAGGTTTGAGGTTGTTCTTTTGTTATTTTTTGAGAAGGTCTATATTCTTGTATTTTTGATTTTTGGTCAATTTTTGATATTTTCGATAACCTTATGACTGCTTC
This sequence comes from uncultured bacterium, assembly GCA_937928175.1. GTDB lineage: Bacteria > Spirochaetota > Brevinematia > DTOW01 > DTOW01 > SKYB106. Next base: position 3,796 of record CALFVP010000194.1, read on the forward strand.
GTTATATTCTGGGGAATTTTTAAATTCATTAACTATTCTTTGGTAGTACTTCGTAGCTTCTGAAAATTTTCCTTGATTTGCTGTTATATCTCCTAGTGCTAAAAGAGCGTTAGGGACTTTACTGCTCGTTGATTTTGTTGTAAACTCGTTGAATACGTTTATTGCTTCGGTTATACGTTTGGAATTGTAATATGACCATCCTCCCCAAAAGTATGCTTCGTCTTGTATTGAGGTGTCTTGTGAATTTCTAGCAATGAACAAAAATTCATCTCCTGCTTCACTGTAATTCCCCTTGGTGTAAAGGTATTCAGAGTACTTGTAAAGGTATTCGTAGGATTTTTGAAATTCTTTATACTTCGTTTTAAGTTCTTTTATGTAGTTTTGTAGTTTTGTTTTATCTTCGTATTTTATTGAAATTTCTATTATTCTTCCTATTCCTTCAATTGTATGGTTTGTTAGGTTTTGCTTTGTTGCAAGTGGTAATAAATCTTTTTCAATAACTTCTATAGCTTTTTTTGGGTTGTTTTGTTTTTCGTAAAATAGCGAAATGTAGTTATAGTATCTGATTTTTTGAATATCTGATGTAGTTAGTGTTGTTAATTTATACAAAGTTTCGATTGCTTTTGAGTATTCACCTTTACCGTCGTACGCCCAAACTACTATTTCTGATAGGTATTCGTACGTGTTTGTATCTATGTCTTGTTTTAGGTTTTCTGAAACTAGTGAAATTGCTTTATCAAATTCCTTTTCTCTTACGTATATCCATCCAAGGTTTATTATGGATGAGTTTATGTACTTTCTATCTTCTCCGTTTTTTATAACCTCAAGGTAATATTTTTTTGCTTCTTCGTTTTTCTTGATTTTTTCGTAGCATACTCCTATTAAGTAATTTGCTCTGTCTTTGTACTTTTTTGAATTGTATTTGGTTATAAGTTCACTGTAAAACTTTATCGCTAGGTTATAGTTTTCTGATAAGTAATGTGTATACGCTATTCCTTCAATAGCATCTTCTTTTATTTTCTGGTGGTACACTTGAGAATATGCGGATATAGCTGATTTGTAATCTTTTACGTTTAGGTTTGCTTCACCTAACGAGAAGTATATAAAACTTATTGTAAAGTCATCTTTTGTGTTTTCAAGAAAAGTTTTGAAGTCTGATATTATGTTTTCGTATTTTCCTTTTCTAAGTAGGAGTTTTAATATTTCTACTATTGATTCGTTTTTTATTTCTTCATTGACATCCTTTGATGTTATTATTTGGTAAAGTATTCTTTCAGATTCTTCGGGTTTTATGTTTTTTAGAATGAGGGAGTATTTTAAGAGTACTTCGTAATTGTTTGTGTATTCCAGAAGTACGTTTATTGCTTCTTCTGTGTTACCTTGGTAGTTAAGGATTTCAGATAATTCTATTACACTGTTTATTGAAAATTTACCCCCTTGTGATATCGCTAATTTGAATGATTTTATACTTTCTTCGTAATTACCCAGTGAGTTGTATATTTTACCTAGATTGTAAGTTGCTTCGTTTACTATTTCTTTTACGTTTGTATCCGATGATATTGAGAATTCTTCAATTAGTTTTATAAACATCTCTTTTGCTTTTTCTAGTTGTCCTATTGTTAAGAATGCTATACCTGAGTTAAACATAGAGTAAGGTTTTAGTGGTGATTGGATTTCTGAGGCTTTTTGGAAATACGTAGCAGATTCGTAAATTAAGTTTGTTTGAGGTGTTTGGGTTAATCCTTTTTGGTAAAGTATTTTGCCTATGGTGTAAAAGATTTCAGGTTTATACTTTGAATTAGGGTAGGTTGTTTCAATCTCTTTAAGTTTTATGTAAGATTTGTCTATTTCTGTGTTTTCGAAGTATATTTTTGCCAATCTAAATTTTACATCTTCAATTATTGGAGCATTTGGGTAATTTTTCTCTAGGTTTTCTAG
>CALFVP010000195.1 GCA_937928175.1 uncultured bacterium
CTAAATCCCTCACCTTTAAGTTTTTCTAAAGTTGAATCAAGTATAAAACTATTCTGGAAAACACCTCCACTAAGCACAACGTTATTACAATTTTTGATTTTACTAATCCTCAAAACACAATCTACTATTACTTTAACCATAGTTCTATGAAACTTCAAACTTATCACACCTTTTGGTAATCCTTTTTTTATATCATTTACAACACCTAAAACGATATTTCTCCAATCAATTGTATTACCACTTATACTGTACTCATACTCTTCCTGGATACTCTCAGAGGAATAAAGAGAAAATTCTAGTTGCATAGCAGCCTGTCCTTCAAAATTAGAATACCTTGATATTCCTAATATAGATGATATACCATCAAATAATCTCCCAGCTCCACATGATTTTAAGTAAAAGTTACTATTGTACATTTTAACAATGTACCTAAAACTTTCTACATCACCAAAAAATTCACTAACTTCTTCTTCCAAATTTGACGAAAGCAATAACCCTATTCCTATTCTGTAAACTTCTTTTATTGCTTTTTCTCCACCTATAAGCGGTATAGGCAAAAAGTGAAACATTCTTTCGAAATTTCCTTTTGACACAAACAAAAATTCACTTCCCCATATTTCTCCATCTGTTCCAAAACCTGTCCCATCCCAAGCCACACCTATAACATCACAATCCATTATGCTATTTTCAGCCATAACAGACAAAATATGAGCAAAATGATGTTGTAACCTAATCAAATTAGCACCAATTTCTTTTGAAATACTCTCAGCAAACTGTGTTGATACGTAATCAGGATGTAAATCACAAACAACATACTCAGGTTTAACATCGTAAAACTTCATAAAATCTCTTATACTTCTTTCGAAAGCTTTTACCGATTCAAACGTCTCCAAATCTCCTATGTGTTGACTAACAATAACAAAATTTTTAAAACTTAACGCTATAGTATTTTTAAGATGTCCTCCAACAGCAAGAGTTGGAGGTAAACTAGTGGAATGAAATACCCCTTCAAGAAGTATAGGTTTAGGTACAAAACCTCTAGCTCTTCTTATTATTATCTCATTTCCTTTAGGAGTCACCTTAATAACACTATCATCAACATGTCTTACTATTTTACGATTGTGAACTAAAAAATAATCTGCTATATTCTTAAGCCTATCAAAAGCTTCACCGTTATCTATACATATAGGTTCATCTGATAAATTACCACTGGTACATACTATAGGAACTTTAACTTCTTCCATCAAGAGTAAATGTAAAGGAGAATATGGTAACATACACCCCAAAAACGGGTTTCCAGGTGAAACAAATTCAGAAATACCAGAACTTCTTTTCTTTCTCAAAATCACTATAGGAGATACGTAAGATAATATTATTTCCTCTTCCTTTTTAGAAACAAAACAAAATTCTTTTATATCTTCCAAACTTCTAAACATTAACGCAAAAGGTTTTTCTTCTCTTCTTTTCCTTAACCTTAAAGTCCTAACAACGGAATCATCATCAGCTCTACAAACAAGTTGAAACCCACCTATACCCTTTAAAGCTATTATACTACCTTGTAAAATCAAACTCGAAACCACACTTATTAAATCTTTTGTATACTTCCTTCTACTCATTTCATCTTGAGGATAAAAACTAAAAACACTATTACCAGTAGCATCAAATAACTCAATATGAGGTCCACACTCAAAACAAGCAACAGGCTGGGCATGAAACCTACGATTCTCAATATCATTATACTCAAATTCACAAAAATCACACATTTTAAACTCATTCATTGAAGTATTAAATCTATCGTAAGGTACATCATTAACTATAGAAAACCTAGGACCACAATTAGTACAATTTATGAAAGGATAAAGAAATCTTTTATTTTCGGGACTAAATAGCTCTTCTTTACACTCCTCACATATACCAATATCAGGTGGTATAACTGGAAACTTCTCTTCACTAACTGTACTCGGAAGAATAATAAAATCTCTATCACCTAAAACTTTTACTTCAGTAGCACTTATGCTAAATACTTCAGCTACTTTAGGATAATTTCTTTTTAAAATCTCTAAAAATTTTTCAATACTCTCTAATCTTCCCTCTATTTCAATATAAACACCCTTACTATCGTTTTTAACCCACCCTTTTAATCCCAATTTTTTTGCATTTCTATAAACAAAAGGTCTAAAACCAACACCTTCAACTAAACCCTTAACCTCAATAAAAAACCTACTTACCTCTCCAGACATAATAACACAACCTTAATTATAATAAAAGACTTATATGGAAAATAAAGTATATCTACCTTAATAATTAAAAAACATGTTTGAGTTTTTTGTAATACAGTTATTTAACGGAATAACTTTAGGAAGCATATACGCTTTAATAGCATTAGGTTACACAATGGTTTATGGCATACTGTTTATGATAAATTTTGCACACAGTGAAATATTTATGCTTGGAGCTTACATATCTTTAGGTTTCTTTATTCTTCTTTCAACGATTTTACCACTACTGAACATAAATATCCTTTTATCAGTGATATTGGCATCAACAATGGTAGGAATAATAGGTATAACGATAGAATTTATAGCGTATAGACCTCTCAGAAACTCACCAAGGCTTACCCCACTAATAAGTGCCATAAGTGTATCAATAATTTTACAAAACATTGTTTTTATATTCGTAAGTAGTTACGCAATACCGTACAATACTATATCTGATCTTTTTCCAAAAGGAACATTTATAGGTTTCGAATACAAAGGACTAATAATTACCCTAATAACTTTATTCTTAATGGTAATACTAGCACTATTTCTATCAAAAAGTAAATTTGGGATAGCAATAAGAGCTACATCTCAAGACAGAAATACAGCCAGTTTAATGGGAATTAACATAAACAATGTAATATCGTTAGTTTTTTTCATAGGTGCTTTTTTAGGTGCATTAGGAGGTTTCTTTTACGGTGCTTACTACTCTATGATAAGGTACGATATGGGGTTTATACCAGGAATAAAAGCGTTTACTGCCGCAGTTGTAGGAGGAATAGGTAGTATTCCAGGAGCAGTCGTAGGAGGATTCTTAATAGGAATATTTGAAATCTTTGTTGAAAGCTACATATCCTCAGCTTACAAAGATGTAATAGTTTACGCTATACTAATATTAACACTACTACTTAAACCAGAAGGAATACTAGGTGAGAGAAGTATTGAAAAAATCTAAAGAACATGAAAAAAAACATCCTTGATACATTAAACATACAAACTATAAGTGAAGAAGAAATATCAGAAATCGTATTCAGAAAACTTATCAATAAAGAAAAATTCTTATTTCTATTCACTAATACAAGCGTATTCTATCACATACTTACAGATAAGGAATTTAGAAATAATCTTAACGAAGTTACATTAATAATTTCTTCAAAGTTCTTAAATTTCGTAATATCAAAACTAAATAATACGAAAAACTCTCACACTCCAAAAGAATCATCTTGTATCTTTAGAATACTAAAAACTATATCAGATTACCACTACAGAATACTAGTGATTGAAAAATCTAACCGTATAGTATCCAGATTTAAAAAGAATATAAACTCATCAATAAGAGGTTCTTCATTAAACATAATTGGCACTTACAATACTTGGAATCAAAAAAACAGAGCACAAAAGATAGAAACATTAAAAAAGATAGAACCAGATATAACAATAATTGGCAATAACGTTGTAAAGTTTATAAAAATGCTCAAAAAAGACAACAAAATTTTCAATAGTTCTTCATTTATTTTTTCTACCGAAGGATTAAAAGTAATAGCTGGTACAAGAAGAAAAGGTTTTTTTGGAATACTGAAACTAGTTTTCGAAACTGGGGTTATACTTTTTTGGTTTTTATTTCAGAAAATTTCTCATCTTATTAGGAAATGAGTATGAAAGTAATCGAATACAGTAAAGGAATACTAACCTTAATTGATCAAAGATTTTTACCTAACGAAGAGAGATACTTTGAATGTAGAACTGTTGAAGAGGTTGTTTATGCTATCAAAGAAATGGTTGTTAGAGGTGCTCCTTTAATATCAATTTCAGCTGCTTACGGTGTATGTGTAGGATTACATCAATACAAAACTCTCGAAAAACTTGATTACATTTTTTCCATTCTAAGAAACGCTAGACCAACAGCTTACAATATATTTTCAATTCTTGACAGATTAGAGAAAAAAATAAAATCCATGCAAACAAAAGAATTCCATAAAGTCCTTGAAGAAGTTGAAAACGAATCTTTTAATATTCACAGAGAAGATAAAGATCTATGCGATAGTATTGCTAAAAACGGTCAAGCTATACTACCAAACAAAGCAAACGTCATAACAATATGTAACACTGGTATGCTTGCAACTGGTGGAATAGGAACCGCTCTTGGAATAATATACCAAGGTTTCTGGAACGGTAAAGTAAAAGAAGTATTCGTTTTAGAAACAAGACCATTGCTACAAGGTGCAAGACTCACAACGTATGAACTTACAAAAAATAATATCCCCACAACACTTATAACAGATAACATGGTTTCTTTTCTATTTTCAAAAACAAAAATAGATTTAGCCATAGTAGGAGCAGATAGAATAGTAAGAAATGGAGATACTGCAAACAAAATAGGAACTTTCAATCTAGCAGTTATATGCAAACACTTCAATATACCTTTCTACGTTGCTGCCCCCTATACCACAATAGACCTAAACCTAGAAGACGGTAGTAAAATAACAATTGAAGAAAGAAATCCCAACGAAGTTAAATACTTCAAAAACCAAAAAATAGCCCCAGAAAACGTAAAAATCTGGAATCCCGCATTTGATATAACACCATCAAACTTAATAACAGCAATCATAACCGATAAAGGAATATTCAAACCAAGTGAAATATCAAAAATCTCACTATAAAAATCCCCTCATATTCCAACCAAAAAATAACATCAAACTCTAAAAACACCATCAAACATCATCAATTTATTTACATACCTTAATTCGTTTAATAAAGCGTTAATAAAATCCTCTTCCGTATAATCAGACAATAAAACACTCTGAAGAGACAACTCAAAAATAAATTTCAAAAATTCATCATTTTTCAAAACCTCCAAAACTTCATTTATACCTTTATCATTGAAAATTCTAATAATACCAAAAATTCTTGATTTCAAATTAGAAACAATATTTCCATTAACGTTATCATTAGGCAAATTCAAAGCTTCCTCTTTCACCCTTTCAATATACTTTCTTTCATCACCTTTAACTACACTTAAAACGTCTAAATCCAAGGTATTTTCTATACTCAAACCTTCGTAAGAGATATTTCCAACCTTAATATTACTTTTACTTATATAATTTTCAATCCATTCCTTAAACGTTAGCATTCTTGGGTCAGTTAACACTCTATTACCGTTTTTTGAAAATCTTTCTACAAGAGGATACTTAGAAAGTATATTCCATTGATCGTAAGGATAAAAAACATTGGATTTTAAGAAACTATAAACCTCGTAATAATTTCCCTTAAAGTACAACCTCATGTTCGGAAAACACAAATCAACTCCCGAAAGAAAAATGTACTCACAACCTAATTTATTAGCCAAATCAATAGCACTGCAAATTACGGATCCTCCAACCATTACATCTCCTTTATCTATACCGAAATTTTCTTTCAAAAAACCCCATACCTTAAAAGGTGAATTGAATACAAATATGTTCTCAAAAGGAACAAACTTATAAATAATTGGAGAATACATAGAATCACAAACGAATAAGGTTTTAGAGTACTCTTTTTCTATTATATTGTACAAAAAATTTTTTAGTTGGGGATCAACAGTTACAACAAAATCTGGTTTTATCCCATTTGAAACAAGATAACTCCAAGAAGTATCTACAGAGATAATTAGAAAGTTTTCAAGTTCTTTTACAAGTTTTATATCTTTATCAAGCGAAGGACCAGCACCAACAATTATACAAGGAATACCTTCAAACATACCAAATAAATTCTTAACCCCTTTAGCTTTAAAAACATTCTCAAAAGACAAAATAAAATTTTTAACCCATACATTACCAAACTTTCTTAGTGTATTTCTGTTTATTTCTAAGTTATGCAAGGTACTTTTTAGGATAATTTCCCACTTCTGAACTGTAGGAAAAAACACCTTATACTGCGGATGAATGTAATAATCAAAATAGGAGATTTCTGAAAGAACTCTTTTTAACTCCTCTTCGCTGTAAACTAGTTTAACATTAACATTACTAGAAGATACCAAACTTTTTAAACTTCTATCACTGTTTACAACCTTAAATATCTCTTCAATTGGTTCAATGACCAATATTTCTTTATCAACGTTTTTTCTTGACAATGCGTACACAAGATAAGGGTTTCCTAATCCAACGATTACCAAAGTAGGATTTTTTACGTTAAAATTAACCGAAAGTCTTTCAGCATCTTCTAAAGGGAAATACCTGGAAGAGAGGTACAGTAACATTTCATTAAATTCTACCTTCAATACAGTATTACCATCTTTTGCTATTTCCTTGGTTACCTTAATCATAAAATGATTTTAGCAAAATAAAAGCACTAAATCAAATTACCAAACAAAACAATAAAAAATTCTCAAAGTGAATCAAAGATGTAAATTCATTAATAATTTTTTTATGCTTTATCTTTTAAAAGTTGAAAACATTTTTTCGGGTTATGGGAAGATTCAAGTATTGAAAGGAATATCGATAGAGGTAAGCAATAACGAAATTGTATGTATTTTAGGATCAAATGGTGCAGGAAAAACTACTTTAGCAAATACAATATCAGGATTAATACCTGTAAGTAAAGGAGAAATATACTTTGAAGGAAAGAATATAAACCTTTTACCACCTCATGAAAGAACAAAATTGGGTATTGTTCAAGTACCGGAAGGTAGAAAAATATTTCCCAAGCTAACCGTAATAGAAAACTTGGAAATAGGAGCATTTTTAGTAAAAGATCACAAAGTCAAAAACGAAACTTTGGAATACGTTTTTTCACTATTTCCAATACTTTATGAAAGGAAGCACCAAAAAGCTGGAACACTAAGCGGAGGAGAACAACAGATGTTAGCGATAGGAAGAGCCCTAATGTCAAAACCAAAACTAATGATCTTAGATGAACCATCAATGGGACTTGCTGTAAAAATAATAAACACAATCTTTAAAGTAATATTAGACCTTAAAAAAGACATGTCAATACTTTTGATAGAGCAAAATGCAAACAAAGCTTTAGAGATATCGGACAGAGGGTATGTAATAGAAACAGGGAGAATAGTGACAAAAGGTTACAAAGAAGAGTTAAAAAATTCCGAAGATGTGAAAAAAGCGTATTTAGGTTAATACTCTCCAAGCTCTTTAGCAAGCTGTTCAACAAGGAACCTTTGTCTGGTATTAAGCACACGAGGTAGTTTAATATTTATTTTGCAATAAATATCACCTTTTCTACCTTTGTCATCTTCAAGTCCTGCATTTCTTACTCTAAGTACATCGTTAGATTGTGTACCTTCTGGTATTTTAATTTTTATGGTTTTACCATCTAAAGATGGAATTTCTATTTCACCACCAAGTAAGGCTTTAGTAAAGCTAACATTAACTTCACATTTAAGATCGAGATTTTCCCTTTTGTAAAAGTAATGAGGTTTTTGTTTTATAACAATGTACAAATCTCCCTGAGATCCACCGTTTTTACCAGCATTACCTTCACCTCTAACTCTAACCATCATACCATCTTCTATTCCTTTAGGTACTCTGAACTCTATTGTTTTACTTTTATTTACGATACCGCTACCACCACAAACATTACAGTATTCTTTGACAACTGTACCACTTCCTTTACAAGTAGGACAAGTTGTAGTTAAGGAGAAAAAACCTTCTCTCATTGTAACTGTACCACTTCCTCTACAAGTAGGACATACTTCTGGTTTTTTTCCACCTTTTGTACCTAACCCATTACAAGCATTACAAACTTCCTTTCTATTAACTACTACTGATTTTGTACTACCAAAATATATATCTTCAAGAGAAACTTCTACTTCAATGTAGATATCATCTCCTTTCTTAGGAGAAGATTCTCTTACTCTTGAAGTCCTTCTAGTAGTTGTCCCAAAGAAAGAATCGAATATATCTTCAAAAATGTCTTCAAATCCAAAACCAGAACCAAAACCTCCAAAATCTCCCCATCTGTAACCAGTACCAAAATCCGAACTTCTGTAAGTGGTAGCACCTTTTAATCCTTCAACACCATACAGATCGTATATTTTTCTTTTTTCATCATCACTTAGTACTTCATAAGCTTCGTTTATTTCCTTAAACTTTTCTTCAGCTTCCTTATCTCCAGGATTTCTGTCAGGATGATACTTTAAAGCTAGTTTTCTGTAAGCTTTTTTTATTTCTTCTTTAGAAGCATTTCTAGGAACACCTAATATTTCGTAATAATCTTTTGTCATTTTACTCATACCTCTACCCCTAAAATTTTATAAGTTTTGTCTTTAAAAAACAAAAAAAGTTTTACATTATAAATTTACAAAAATTATCGGTAAAAATAAAGATATAGCATAAGGTAAGGTACCCCGGATTCTGTTTTAGTAGATCATCCATCTAAGTTACTTGTTTACACAAGTAACTTTTGCCTTTCACCTGTAGCATAGGTGTGGTATAACCTGCTGCTACTTCTTAAAGTTGTACCTCTGCGGGAGGCCAGCACCTAATCTCATGATTAGGCCGGTGAGCTCTTACCTCACCCTTTCACCCTTGCCAGAATGGCGGTCTAGTTTCTGTGGCCTACCCATAAACACTGGCTATTAACCAGCAGAGATACCACAATTATCCGGAAGTTCCTCCCAAAAAAGGCGATCTACTTAACCTTACCTTATGCCATAGCTTCTATCATTTCCATAAGCCCCCTACCAGCAGGAACCATTGGCAACACATTTTCTTCTTTCTCAACCCAAACATCTAAAATAAACGGTCCTTTATGATCCAGCATTTCCTTTATTGCACTTCTAAGATCACTAGGTTTATCAACCTTAAGTCCTTTAATGTTATAAGCATCAGCAATTTTAACAAAATCAGGTGTGTACTTATCTTCAGAAACACCAAGAAATACAGAAGAATACCTTTTACCGTAAAATAACTCTTGCCATTGTCTAACCATCCCAAGATAAAAGTTATTAACAATAATAACTTTTACATCTATTCCATACTCAGAAACGGAAGCAAGTTCTTGCAATGTCATCTGAAAAGATCCATCACCAACAAAAGCAATAACGGTACTATCAGGTTTAGCCACTTTAGCACCTATAGCAGCGGGAAAGCCGTATCCCATAGCTCCAAGTCCACCTGAACATAACCAACTTCTAGGATACCTAAACTTGTAATACTGGGCAACCCACATCAAATGTTGTCCAACATCAGCAGTAACTATCGCCTTACCACTTGTTAAATCAGAAACCGTCTCTATCAAAAATTGAGGTTTTATTGATGATTCACTTTCCTTATATTTAAGAGGATGCTCTTTTTGCCACTCTCTTATCTGATTAATCCACTCTTCTGTATCTAGCTTGCTAACCAAAGGAATTAAATCTTTCAAAACTTCTTTAACATCACCAACAATCGGAACATCAACTACAACGTTTTTACTTATTGAGGAAGGATCTATGTCTATATGTATCTTTACAGCATTAGGTGCAAAAGTCTCAACTTTACCAGTAACTCTATCATCAAACCTGGCTCCAATAGCAATAAGAACATCACAATTGCTAACAGCATAGTTTGTAGCAACACTTCCATGCATTCCTAACATACCCAAATTCAACGGATGATCAGCATCGATAACCCCTAATGCCATAAGAGTAGTAGCAACAGGAGCGTTTAACTTTTCAGCAAATTCAACCAATTCTTTCGAAGCATTTGAATGAATAACACCACCACCACAGTATATAATTGGTTTCTTAGCTCTTTTTATAACTTCAACAGCTTTCTTTATTTGCACAGGATGCCCTTTGTACTGAGGTTTGTAACTTTTTATGTCAACCTTATCAGGATACTCAAACTCTGTTTCCATAACTTGAACATCTTTTGGTAAATCAACTACTACAGGTCCAGGTCTACCAGAACTTGAAATATAGTAAGCAGCTTTGACAGTCCATGCTAATTCATCAACTCTCTTAACTATCTTATTCCACTTAGTAATAGGTCTAGTTATACCTGTAGTATCAACTTCTTGGAAGGCATCACTACCAACAAGCGAAGTGGCTACCTGTCCCGTAAAAACAACTATAGGAATAGAATCCATATAAGCACTTGCTATTCCAGTAGTGGTATTAGTGGCACCAGGCCCACTAGTAACTATAACTGTACCAGGTCTCCCTGTAACTCTAGCATAACCATCAGCAGCAAACGCAGCATTCTGCTCATGCCTAACAAGATAAAGATGTATGTCTTTCTCTTTATACAACTCATCAAAAGTTGGCAATATAGCACCTCCAGGATACCCAAACACCTTGGTTACACCTTCCCTTTTTAAAGACTCTAACAATATTCTAGCACCATAAAACTTCATAAAAATCTCCTATTTATAATTGAGTATATAAAAAATCCACTCAAAAATCAAATTAAAAATATCAACTCTCTTTTAACTTTTTCATAACAGATTCATACTTACTTAAAGGTGTTACTTCTTTATCAACTCTAACATCTAATTTCAAAAAAGAAACAATCCTAGGTATCTCATCAATTGAAACAGTATTTTCAATAGCATGTACAATCGCAGAAAAAACATCTCCAAGCTCACCGTAAACAACAGTACTAGTAGGATAAAGATCAACTTTAACTTTCTCATTAGCAGACAACAACTTGAAAAATTTAGCAATAACATCGGATAAACTACCACTTTCAGAACGAAGTTTTATTGGAACAATGCTTACCTCAACTATACCCTTCATAAAAATAATTTTAACAAAATCACTAAAAAAATTCCACCCCATCACCACAAAAATTACAAAACCCTCAAACTACCTTACCCTAATTTTAACACCAAACTGGTTATACCAGTACTGGTTACACCAGTAAAACTGGTCACACCAGTAAAACTGGTTACACCAGTTTAGGGTTTTATAAAACTTTTTAGAAAGTTTTTGTAAAAATCCTCTAAATATTGATAACGTTTTAACGAAAAAAGAGATTAAAATAAATGCAAAGTTTAAAAAATGAAATTTGTAAAAGTAAATTACGTTTGTTTATTATAGCAACATGGTTAAGGTAGGAATAGACATTACAGATATAGAGAGAGTAAAGAAGTTTTACGAAAGGAAAGGAGAAAAGTTTATAGATAGGATTCTCACACCAAAAGAGAAAGAGTACGTTATGAGGCACGAGAAATTTCTTTTAAACTTAGCTGGAAGGTTTGCAAGCAAAGAAGCGTTCTTTAAAGCACTTGGAACAGGAATAATAAACTTTCAAGAAGTGGAAATTCTTAACAGTTCTTCTGGTAGACCTTACGTAAAGGTTTACGGTAAAACTAAAGAAATACTTGAATCGATGAATGTAAAAAATGTAGATATATCGATATCTCACACTGATCTGTCAGCAATTTCAATAGTAATACTTGAAATATAGTTACTCAACGGTAACACTTTTAGCCAAGTTTCTTGGTTTATCAACGTCTAACCCTTTAATTGTTGCGATGTGGTATGCAAGTAATTGAAGAGGTATGACATTTATTATTGGTGAAAGAACTTCTATGGTATTTGGAACAGTTACAACGTAGTCAGAAATTTTTGAAATTTCTTTATCATCTTCGTTAACTATTGATATAACTTTACCACCTCTAGCCTTAACTTCTTGAATATTACTTATGATCTTACTGTAAATTGAACCTTTTGTAGCTATAACAACAACTGGCATATTTTCATCAATCAGAGCTATTGGTCCATGTTTCATTTCAGCAGCTGGATAACCTTCAGCATGAATATACGATATTTCTTTCAATTTAAGTGCTCCTTCAAGTGCTATGGGGTAATTGTAATGTCTTCCTAAATATAAAAAATTTCTACTTTTATAAAACTCTTTTGCTATATCATTTGTTATTTTGTTTGTTGTATTCAAAGTATATTCTACAAGTTCTGGGATTTTCTTTAAGTTAGAAACTATTTCTCTACCTTCAAAAATTCCTAATCTTTTTCTCCTACCTACAAATACACTAAGCATAATAATAGCTACCATCATGTTTGTAAAAGCTTTAGTTGAAGCAACACCTATCTCAGGTCCAGCATGTATATATATACCCATTCCTGCTTCTCTGGCGATGGTACTACCAACAACGTTAACAATTCCCATAGTAATACTTCCTTTCCTTTTAGCTTCTCTAAGTGCCTCAAGGGTATCCATAGTTTCACCTGACTGAGAAACGGCAACAACCACATCTCTAGGAGAAACCATAGGATTTCTATACCTAAACTCGGAAGCATAATCAACTTCTGTAAGAATTCCACCAATATTTTCCATAACGTATTTACCAACCATACCAGCATAGTAAGCAGTACCACAACCTATAAAAACAAATTTCCTTATCTTATGAATATAATTTTCCAATTTAGCAATTCCACCTAACTTTACAGCACCTTCATCTTCAAGCAATCTACCCCTAATACAATTTTCTATAGCAACAGGTTGTTCAAATATCTCTTTAAGCATGTAATGAGGGTAATTACCCTTATTAAGACTCTCAATTTCCCAATCAACTACAAAAACATCTTTTTTTACATCTTCTCCTGCAAAATCTTTAGTTTTTATATCATCTTTTCTAACAATAGCTATTTCTCCATCTTCTAGATATATAACGTTTTTAGTATGTTTAACTATAGCGTTAATGTCAGAAGCAATTATACTTTCATTATCACCTACACCAACAACTATAGGACTACCTTTTCTAACAGCTATAAGCTTATCAGGTTCCTTCAAATACGATATAACTAAACCAAACGTACCACTAAGTTCTTTAACAGATAATATTACAGCATCTTCAAAAGTATTATCTTCCTTTATATGCTCTTCTATAAGGTTAACTATAACTTCAGTATCAGTTTGACTATAAAAATAATACCCCTTTCTTACTAACATTTCTTTTAAAACTGAATAATTTTCTATAACACCGTTGTGTACCAATATTATTTCTCCACTGTTACTAATATGTGGGTGAGCATTTGGGACAGTGACACCACCGTGTGTAGCCCATCGAGTATGCCCTATAGCCAAATTACTCACTTTTGAAAAATCTATATTCTTAACCTTTGCTTCTAAATTAGAAATTTTGCCAACTTCTTTATAAATCCTAAACTTAGAATCTTCTATAAAAGCAACACCTGCAGAATCGTACCCCCTATACTCCAATTGCTTCAATCCTTCAATAACAACTTCTAAAGGATTTGACTTAACACCAATATAGCCAACAA
This sequence comes from uncultured bacterium, assembly GCA_937928175.1. Classification (GTDB taxonomy): domain Bacteria; phylum Spirochaetota; class Brevinematia; order DTOW01; family DTOW01; genus SKYB106. Next base: position 13,480 of record CALFVP010000195.1, read on the forward strand.
TACCACACATGAAAACAATTATTAAAACTTCAAAATCAAACTATCAATTTCAGATTGATTTGTAATCACCAGATAACGTACTTTCTTCCTCTAAGCTCTCTAACTTTTCTCTCTTAGATAGAAGTATGATAACAACAAGAGATAAAAACAAAAAACACCCAGCAACAAAATCAACCAATATCATTTCTTGAAAAGTACTATGGAAAAATATAAATCCTAAAATGAGAATCAAATCTGAAAGTAAAAGAGGTATCATAAAAAACCAGTTCTTAAAAACAATACCGTAATTTATCAGTATAAGGGAAACACCTATAGGTACAAAACATATAGTAAACATAAAAAGTATGGGTTTAGCAGCTAGATACCTCTCACCAAATATCGTTAAAATAATATCACCAAAAAACAGTACAAAAACTACGTAAAAAAAACTAGAAAGAATTGCAAGCAAAATACCTTTAAACAAAGCTTTTACACTAGCATTATAACCTTTTTTGCGGAGATCTTCTATCATTCTAGGTAGGACAACGTAAGATATGGGAACTATTACAAACAAATTCGCCTTAGCAACAGTAGAAGCAACTGCAAATATATCTGTATCAACTTCATTGAAATACCTTCTTGAAAATATAACATCACCGAAGTTTAAAACACTATAAAAAACGTTTATAAGAACTATGGGTATAAGAGGTAAAAAATAAGACAAATTGATATTATCGTTATCATTTTCATACAAAACACTTGAATAATCTTTATGCAAAACAACAACAAGAGAAGAAACAACAAAACAAACCACAATTCCAATTAATGTAGCTACAATAGCTCCAATATACCCATTCCACAGTAAAACGTAAGGATAAGTAAAAATAAACCTAGTGAAAGGGTAAACAAACGTAACAACCCCTAAAACAAAAAACATCTTCAAAGATTGAAATAAAGAAGATGTTATACTAGTAATGTAAGAAAAAATAACAACAGCCAAAGTCAAAAAAATAGCAAAATACTCAACATTTATAAACATTGCTAAGCTGGAATAGAAAGGAGAAAACAAAACAAACAAAGACAAAATAACAATAAAAGAGTATATAGAAAACTTGTAAGAGACACTAATAGCTTTACCAATTCTTTTTTCCAATATAAGGTTGGAAGTTTCTCTAACATTAAACATTCTGAAAGCTACAGCAACGGTGCTAAGAATATTTACTATAGAGTTAAGAGACATAACAGCTCCGTACTGTCCTGGTGGTAAACTCCTTGTATATATTATATTAACTAGAAATGCAAACAAATTTCCCAACACCGTAAAAAAAATTAACACAATAGAATCAGAATAAAACCTATCAGTTTTTATTTTTTCAAAAACTTTACTTATCACTGTTTAGTACTCCTGTTGAACCAAAACCACCATTACCACGAAAAGTAGTAGAAAGATCATCAACTACCTTTAAATTTACTCTTTCAAACCTAGATATAACCATCTGAGCTATTCTCATTCCATTTTTAACAACAAACTTTTCTTTACCAAAGTTTATGAGTATCACCATAACTTCACCTCTGTAATCTGGATCAATAGTACCAGGAGAATTAATAACGGTAATACCAAACTTAGATGCAAGTCCACTTCTAGGTCTAATTTGTGCTTCATACCCATCTGGTAACTCGATACTTATACCCGTCGGAACAAGTTTTATTTCACCAGGATTTATGACTAAATCACTTTCAAGACATGCACTTAAATCCAAACCAACAGAATAATCAGTCTTATACTCTGGCAAAATAGCTCCTTCCCTAACTACCTTAACCTTAAGCTCAACCATACAAGAATATTAATTTCTTTTTAAAACTCCTTTCAAGAAAGGAAAAATAAAAAACACACTAGAAAACAAGTTAATTAGGAATTTAAAAGTTTCACCAATACCTCGTTAACGAGTTTAGGGTTTGCTTTACCTTGAGTTTTCTTCATAACTTGTCCTACCAAAAAACCTAAAACGTTAGTTTTACCAGATTTATACTTTTCAACTTCTGTAGGATTTTCAGCTATTACTTCTTTACAAATTTTTTCTATCTCGCTACTATCAGAAACTTGAATAAGTCCTTTTTCTTTGACTATTTCTGAAGGTAATTTCATTGTACTTAAAACTTCCGGGAAAATATCTTTAGCTATTTTTATACTGATAGTTCCATCTTCAACCATATTAAGGAGATCAGAAATATAACTGGGTGGAATACTAAATGAAGAAATTTCTATTTTCTTTTCATTTAGATATCTCATAACTTCACTCATAATCCAGTTTGAAACTTTTTTAGGTTCACCTTTAAACAATCTAACGGCATTTTCGAAATAATCTGCTAGTTCTTTACTTTCGGTAAGTATTTGAGCATCATAGTTGGGAAGGTTGTACTGAGACACAAACCTTTTGTACCTTTGGTAAGGTAATTCTGGCAAACTTTTCTTAATTTCTTGTATCAAATCTTTAGAAATAACAACGGGTGGCAAATCAGGATCAGGGAAATACCTATAATCTTCTGCTTCTTCTTTTGTTCTCATTGTATAAGTTTTACCACTTTCAACATCAAACAATCTTGTTTCTTGTACTACTTTATCTCCTCTTTCTAGAATAGTAATTTGTCTTTTTATTTCATACTCAAGTGCTCTTCTAAGAAAATTGAAAGAATTCATATTCTTTATTTCTACTTTCGTGCCAAGTTTATCACTACCCTTAGGTCTTACAGAAACGTTAGCATCAACTCTCAAAGACCCTTCCTCCATATTAACATCACTAACGCCTATGTACTTTATAGTATTCCTAAGGTTTTGAAGATAATAGTAAGCTTCATCGACACTAAACATATCAGGGTAAGATACTATTTCAACAAGAGGCACACCAGCTCTATTAAGATCAACGTAACTTTCGTTACCTGTTTCAGAATGTATCAATTTACCTGCATCTTCCTCTAGATGTGCTCTTAATATTCTAACTTTCTTAATATTACCATCAGGCATTTCAAATTCCAAATACCCTTCATAATTAAGTGGCATATCGTATTGGGATATTTGATATCCTTTAGGTAAATCTGGATAAAAGTAACTTTTCCTATCAAACTTAGTATATTCAGCAATTTTACAGTTAAGAGCAAGTCCTACCATAATAGCTTT
>CALFVP010000196.1 GCA_937928175.1 uncultured bacterium
TCCTGAAACCATAGAATTTAGAGATAAACTTATTGAAAAAATAGGTGAAGATTTAATAGTTAGAAAAGTTGAAGATACCATAAGAGAAAGGGGACTAGAAGATGCCAGTGGAAAACTTCCAAGTAGAAACGTTTTACAAGCGTACACACTTATAGATGCTATACAAGAATTCGAATTTGATGCTTGTATAGGAGGAGCAAGAAGAGAAGAAGAAAAAGCTAGAGCTAAAGAAAGAATATTCTCAGTAAGGGATGAATTCGGACAATGGGATCCAAAAAAACAAAGACCAGAACTATGGCATATACTAAACGGTAGAATAAAAAAAGGTGAAAACGTTAGAGTTTTTCCACTAAGTAATTGGACAGAACTAGATATATGGATGTACATACTTAGAGAAAACATAGAACTACCTTCAATATACTTTGCTCATTACAGAGATTGTATAGAGTACAAAGGTAAACTCGTAGCTCTTTCACCCTTTATAAGAATAGACCCAGGTGACAAAATAGTAAACAAAAAGGTAAGATTCAGAACTGTTGGTGATATGACATGTACCGCAGCACTGGAAAGTGATGCAGATACCGTTGAAAAGATAATACAAGAATTAATATCAACAAAAATAAGTGAAAGAGGAGCAACTAGATTAGATGATACAATTTCAGAAACTGCCATGGAAGATAGAAAAAAAATAGGTTATTTCTAGGAGGAAATATGATAGAAGTTTTGAAATTTTTCACCTGTGGAAATGTTGATGATGGTAAAAGCACCCTAATAGGTAGATTACTGTACGATAGTGGAGCAATATCTTCAGACGTTATAGAAGCTATATCGAAAAGGGGAAATATTCCCCCTAACGCAAGTATAGATCTTGCACTAATAACAGACGGACTAAAAGCAGAAAGAGAACAAGGAATAACTATTGATGTAGCGTATAAGTACTTCTCAACAAAAAAAAGAAAATTCATATTAGTTGATACTCCTGGACATTTTCAATACACAAGAAATATGATAACCGGTGCTTCAGGATGCGACTTAGGAGTTATAGTAATAGATGTTAGATCAGGACTAACAGAACAAACAAAAAGACATATAATTATATCCTCAATACTTGAAATACCTCACCTTGTTGTTTGCGTTAACAAAATGGATTTGGTAAACTGGAGTCAAGAAACCTTCGAAAAACTCAATAAAGAAATAATTGAATTTTTCAAAAAAGTTGATAGACACGAAATAACAGTTATACCAATAAGTGCTTACCTTGGAGACAATGTTGTAAATAAATCTCAAAACATGCCATGGTACAAAGGTCCAACAGTTATGGAACTGCTAGAAAATATAGAAATAGAATACGAAGATTTCAGTAAATCTAGGTTCCAAGTTCAATATATAATAAAACCTAACGTATCTAAGGGATTACATGATTATAGAGGATACGCAGGAAGAGTTTTATCAGGTAAATTCGAAGTAGGTGACAATGTTATCATCTTACCACAAGAATACTTTTCTCAAATTGTAAAAATTGAATCTAATTTAAAAGAAGTTAACAAAGTAGAAGCACCATACAACTGTATAATTCACCTTAAGGACGATATTGACGTATCCAGAGGAACGTACATTGTAAAACCTAGTCAAGAGCCCATAATTTCTAACGAATTCACAGCCTACGTATTTTGGATGGACGAAAAGAAAAAATTATCTAAAGGAGATAGGTTTATTCTCATGCATGGTAGTTTCTCTACAAAGTGTTTAATAAAAGATGTACTTTACAAAATCGACATAAATACCATGGATAAAATCGAATCGAATGAAATACTCGTAAACGAGATAGGAAAAGTCACAATAAAAACTTCTGACTATGTGTGCTACGATTACTATTCCGACTACAGATGGACTGGGTGCTTTATACTAGTAAACGAAAATACTAACAATACAGTCGCTGGAGGTATATTTCTTAATGAATGAAGTATTATATAACTTACTAGTATTTCTACTATCCTCACTTTGGGCTATGAGTATGGGAGCAAGTGGTTTTTCTGTATCTTTTGCAACACTGTATTCAACAAAAAAGTTAAGTTTTATAACTTGCGTTTTAATTTTCACGTTATTTTTATTTATTGGTGCTATACTACTTGGCAATGAAGTTGTAAAAACACTTTCATCAAAAGTTATTAACAATAACTTAAACCAAAACAAATGGTTAACTGTAATTATACTTTTTTCAGCAAGTACAAGCTTACTTATATCAATTATAGCTAAAGTACCATCTTCAACAAGTATAATAATAATGTCCTCATTCTTAGGAGTTGGAATTTATTTCTGGAGTGTAAATTGGAATACGTTTATTTTCTTTTTAGTTTTCTCAGTAACATCTTTTATTCTCACATACTTTATAACCTTTTTTGCAGTAAAATCACTCTATCCCCCAAATTACAGAAATCTATGGTTTTACGAAAAATTCATAACTAAAAAGAATATAATGTTTTTTATTGTCCTTGCAGCCACCATTTATAACTCTTTTTCCATAGGTACTAATAACGTTGCAAACGTTGTAGGTCCTGTAGCATCTTTTCTACACGATGTAAACCTAGGGTTTGCAATATTTTCAATATTTTTTGGAATTGGTGCACTACTATTTGGAAAAGGAGTATTAAAAACCGTAAGCGAAGAAATAGTACCAATCGGAATAGTTTCAGCAACAATAATATCAATCACAACCTCATCTATTACAGTAATAGCATCAATATTAGGACTACCCTTCCCTATTGTTATAGTTATCTCCTCAGCAGTAATAGCAACCTCAACAGTCAAAAAAGAAATATCTCACTTCTATTCCATAAAAAACCCAATCACACTTAAGATTATAAAACTTTGGATATTTTCTACATTATCTCCAGCTATAACATCTTTCATAACTTGTAATATCTTAAACAAACTAGGAATAATATGAGAAACAAAAAATTATCAATAAAAAAACCAAAAGAAATAAAAACAAACGAAATTACAAACTTAATTAAAAACAACAGTCTCATCTACAACGAAAAAAATGATACTTTTACCCTTAAAGTATACTCAGAATTTGGATACCTAAACTCTTATACACTTAAAAGTATTATCGACATCATTCCAGAATACATAGACTTCATTCATTTAACAACTAAACAAAACGTAGAAATACAAAACATACAACCAAACGATATTGAAAAGTTTTTCAACAAACTTAACAAAATTAATCAAAAAGAAAACTTTTACAACTTCATAAGTACAAGCTACTTAAGTGGTATAAACCCTAAAGGAATCTTTGATGTACTAGAATTTTCAAAATTAGCCAAAAAAACTATTCTAAAATTTGTTGATATTAACAAAATTCATCCTAAATTCAGAATAGGTATTTCTGACTCAGACGAAGATCTTGGACTTGCCTGGTTTAGCGATATAGGTCTGATTGCTAAAACCCAAAACGGTAAAAAAGGGTTTACATTCTTATTTGGAGGTAGCATTGGGAAAATACCTAGAAAAGCAAACGTTCTATTCGATTTCATACCTTACAGTAAAGCACTAAAAAAACTACTTGCTACAACTCTGTACATTCAAAAATTCAACAAAACAAGAGCAAAAGATATCATAACTACAAAAGGAATAAATAACATCTACGAAAACATTAAAACGATCGAAAAAAATATAAGTATCCCTAAAATTTACATATCTAAACCTAACTTAAAAAATAACTTAACGAAAACTTACTGTAACAATTTAAAAATTCTAAATCCAATAAACTATCAAGTTTCCTTTAGGTCACAAAAACAAAACGGTATGTTCTATATAGAAACAATAGTAGACGGAGGAGATATTTCCAAAGATTTTGCTAATCTACTTTGTCACATATCACTAAAATTCGGTAATGGATTACTTATTGTAAACAATAGACAAAACTTTATCATTCCAAACATTTCCATAGACAAAATTTTTGAAATAAGAAGAATTTTTAAAAACTTTGGAATAACAGAGGTAGAAGATAATAACAGTACTTCAAACATAGTTGCATGTACAGGAAAATTTTCCTGTAATTTAGCAATAATTGATTCTAAAAATCTATACAAAGAAATAAGAGAAGCAATTGGTAATTCAAACTTAAAGATAAACATTTCAGCTTGTCCAAACGCTTCAGGACATCATCATCTAGGCGATATAGGAATATTTACTATATCCAATCATAGAAAGAAAAATGTAATTTTTAATGTTATAGTATTTGGAGGATACGGAAACCATAATATACCTATCGGCAGAGCTTTTGCAAAAGTACCAGTAGAAATAACTAGCAGTGTAATAAAAAAAATTGTTGAATCTTACAATAAAAGCGGTATTAATGTCTTTCAAGAGTTTGTAAAAAAAGAATGGAGAAATCTAAAACTAGAAATATTCAATATATTGAATATATCTAACATTAAAGATAAAAAACAAAATAACCCAGTTCTTACGGTTAGAGAGGGAAGTTTTATTGATAAGTTATTCCTAGAGCTTTTTGACATTGAGTTTATAGTATACAAAATTATTAAAAAACACTCAAATGAAAAATTTTACCTAAATTTTGTTTACAAAATGGTTTGTAATTTTATACACAATGTTAGTAAATTTTTTAAGTTACCTCCTTTTAAACTTTACGAAGATCCAAACGTTTTTCTAGAAAAATTATTAGACATTGAAGAAACAATAGAAAAGAATATAGAAATTCTTAGAGAGTTTTGTATTTTGGGGGAACAAAAATGAATGAAGGTATTGTGTACATAGTTGGTAGCGGACCTGGAGATAAAGGATTAATAACAGTTAAAGGAGCAAAAATTCTATCACAGTGTGATGTTGTTGTTTACGATTACCTTTGCGGTAAAGAAGTTTTAGAATACTGTAAAGATAACTGCGAAAAAATTTGTGCTGAAGAGTTTTCTGAAAACCATTCTAAAGATAGAATAATCAATATGTACAACTTTATAGAAAAGAAGATTAAGGAAGGTAAAAAAGTTGTTAGGTTAAAGGGAGGAGATCCATCAATTTTTGCTAGATTAGAAGAAGAAGAAAAATTACTTGTTGAGAAGGGAATAAACTACAGGGTTGTACCTGGAGTGACTGCAGCCTCAGCCGCAGCATGCACAATAGGAATACCACTAACAAGCAAAAAATACTCTTCTATGTTGACATTCGTAACTGGACACGAAGATAGTAACAAAACCACCAGTTTAATAGATTGGGAAAAAATAACAAAAAATCAAACGATTGTAATATACATGGGAGTAAAAAACATAGAA
>CALFVP010000197.1 GCA_937928175.1 uncultured bacterium
TTGAGAATATGTAAAATTTCCCTTCTTTGAGGAGTTTCATAAGAATCCATAAAGCCAAGTATCCAACAATCAAAGCAACAATAAATCCAAAAATGTAAGACCATTCAAACTTGAGGTCAATACTTTCAACTTTTATGGATTTGTAAGTTTCGTATATAAAAGATCCTATAACAGCAGGAACGAATATTAAAAAACTAAAGATACCGGATGAGGATCTTTCTATTCCTAGTAATAGACCAGTTGATATTGTTATTCCTGATCTTGAGATACCTGGAATAGTTCCTATACCTTGTGAAATTCCTATTATTATGCTTTCTAGTAAACCTATGTTTTCGAGTGTTTTTGGTTGTTTTCCAAAACTTACTATGTAAGGTATAATTAGAATTATTGAGTTGATTATCAATGCAATACCTACAATTTTTATGTTTGTATCTGCTGCTCTTGTCAATGGTTCGAGTATAATTGCAATGATTACTGTAAATACTGTTGCTATAACAACTAGCCAAAAGATTTTACTTTCTTTATCTCCAAAGAATTTATAAAATTTTATTCCTCCTTTTACGACTATCATAAATTCATTGAAAAAGAAGGATATAACGACTATAAGTGTTGCAATGTGTAGAAATATATCAAACCATAAAGGTGACCTATTTAGGTTATTTAGGTAATTATCTATTATTGCGAGGTGTCCTGAACTACTGATTGGTAAAAATTCTGTTATACCTTGAATAAATCCCATTGCTATACTTTTTAGTATATCCATTGTTGTACTCCTTTTAGTATCTTAAAGCTATGGCTCCCCAAGAGAATCCCCCACCAAATGCAACTAATATTACAATGTCACCTCTGTTTATTTTACCTTGAGATATAGCTTCATCTAAAGCTATGGGGATTGATGCTGCCGATGTGTTACCGTACTTGTCAAGGTTTACAAACACTTTTTCTTCTCTTCTTACTCCAAGATATTCGGCTATTGCATCTATTATTCTTATGTTTGCTTGGTGTGGTATCACAAGTTTTATATCTTCTTTTTTTATGTTTGCTTTTTGTATTACTTTTTCAACTGATTCAGTCATCATTCTGACAGCCATTTTGAAAGTTTCTCTTCCGTTCATTTTTATAAAGTGTAGTCTGTTTTTAACAGTTTCTTCTGAAGCTGGCATTTTGGATCCACCAGCAGGCATATATAACAGATCAGCACATCCTCCATCACCTCCTAATTCTATGGCCAAAATATCAGATTCGGAGTTGTCTATTGTATATATAGCAGCACCAGCACCATCTCCAAAAAGAACACAAGTATTTCTGTCTTGCCAGTCAACTATTTTTGATAGTACTTCGCTACCAATAACTAGTATGTTTTTAAAGATACCTGTTTTTAGCATTGAATAAGCTAAAGCAGATGAATAAACAAATCCTGAACATGCAGCATTAAGATCAAATCCTGGTCTTTTTATTCCTAGCTTATCGGCTATTAGGTAAGCTGTAGCTGGAAATACCATATCAGGTGTTATAGTAGCACATATTATAGCATCTATATCTTCTGGTTTTAATCCAGCCTTTTCTATAGCAATTTTAGAAGCTTCTGTTGCTAAATCGGAAGCTGCAATATCCCCTTCAACTATTCTTCTTTCTATTATTCCAGTTCTACTTCTTATCCATTCATCGTTAGTTTCGACCATTTTTTCAAGATCATGGTTTGTTAGTACCTTGGGAGGAACATACTTCCCAGTACCTATTATTCTTATACCCATAAACTTCCCCCGTGAAAAATTAATCATGAATTTTATCTGATACTATGTACGAATTACAATTATAATTCTTTACATAAACTTGAATATTGTAATTTGATTTTAAAACAATATTTTAGAAAGTGCAGAGGAGGATATTATGAAATTTATTAACTTTCGTGAAGTTAGTTATAAAGTGTTTGTATGTTTATTTTTGATTTTTGTATTTTCTTACGTTGTTTTTGGACAAGTTTTGAGGGGTAGTGAGTTTTTTAACGTTAATATTTCTGGTAGTGATCAAGCTATTGGTGGTAATGATGTTGTTAATATTGATACTGCTTCCTCAATACTTGTAAATCCTTCAACTGGAGCTTATTTGAAACAGTTAGCTATAACTACTTCTGTAGGTGGATTTACGAGTTTAGGGACGTATGGAGTAATAGGTTTATCTTATCCAACGGTGGTAGGGACCTTTTCTGGACAGTTTTTATACTATGGTTTACCTGTAAGTACTAATATATTTGGTGGGACAGTGGCATTTTCAAAAGATGTTGCTGATGATTTGGGAGTAGGGTTTGGAATAACTGCTACCAGTGGTGTAAGTGTAGGTTTAAACTTAGGTTTTGTGTATAAGATGATTAAAGATTTTAGTGTTGGATTAGGGATAAAGGAGCTTTATTTAGGTGCTTCGTTACTTAATTTAGGTTTACCAGCGTTGATTGGTAATAATCAACCTTTTCCGTCTTTACCTACTGTTAAAGGTGGTTTAGAACTTATGTTTTTAAGAACTGAGCCTGTTAAGTTTTTGTTAGATGGATGTATTACTTTAGGTGCTTGGGGGTTAAACGCTGAAGTAAACAGTGGAATAAGTATTAACATACTCGATACAATTATACTTAAAGGTGGTGGTTTTGTAGGTAACAATAGGTTAGGATGGAATGGCGGAATAACGTTAAAATATACTTTGGAAAGGCAGTGGGGAATAGAAAGGTTAGATATAAGATTTCATTACTCTTTAGTTAATGTTTTAAGTTCTGCTTCTGGTATGAATGATTTTGGACATTGGATAGGTTTTGATTTTGCGTTAGGTACAATTGATACTACACCACCTAAAATAGATGTAAAAATTGATGTTAGCAAGAATGGTATTGAACTGAATGAAATTGATTTTTCTAAAAGTGAAGTTTTCTTAAGTTTTTCTAAATCTTTTGAAGGTAAACCAGTGTACATATCTCCTAACTATGATGGAAGGAAAGATAAGGTTAAAATAAATTTAAGCATAAGCGAGAGTGGAATACTTAAAGAATGGAAAATTGTCGTTAAGGATGCTAGAGGTAATACTGTTAAAACTATAGAATCTAAGATAAAAAGAGATGTATCTTTGGATTTTGAAGAGTTGTTTAGGAGGTTGTTTACTCCTAAGGAGTCTGTTAGTGTGCCAAGTGTAGTTTATTGGGATGGTACAGACCAGAAAGGTAAAGTAGTTCCCGATGGTGAGTATTATTTACAAATTTTTGCTAAGGATATTGAAGGTAATGAATCTTCTTCAGATGTATACAAAATAATAGTTGATAATACTCCACCTAAAGGTAACGTTTCTATACCTTACTTTATATTCTCACCTAATGGAGATGGAAATAAAGATGATATTACTTTTTATTTGAAAGATTTAACTAAAGGTGATGAATGGAATGCATGGATAGAGGATCAAAAGGGTAATAAAGTCAAAACTTGGAATTTAGGTATAACTCCACCTGATAGTATAGTGTGGACAGGAATAGGTGATGAAGGTAAACTATTGCCTGATGGTAATTATACCTTCTTTCTTGAAGGTAGGGATTTAGCAGATAACGTATTTTTAACTAACATAAGAGGTATACTCATATCAACAAAACTTAGAAGTATACTTGTTAGATCCGATGTGTACGAAATCTCACCGAATAATGATGGATTTTTAGATAAGGCTAACCTAAATATTTTGTTGGATGACCTTAATGGGTTACAGAAGTTGAATGTGTACGTTAAAGATCCTAGAAACAATAAGATATTGAGAAGCTGGAGTATGGAAGGAGATAAAATACTAACTAACCTTGTTTGGGATGGAACA
>CALFVP010000198.1 GCA_937928175.1 uncultured bacterium
ACTATTGACCATACAAGGAATGGTAAAGAAACAACCGCCCAAAATATAACCCACTGAATACTTAAAATCCCCTCAGATATATGACATGAATAACCCAAAGAACTTAAAAAAAGTGTTAGAAACATTATGAAAAGTAATCTTTTCTTCATATCCATATCCCCCCCTTGTGGATAAGATTTATATTAATTATAGTTAAATTTACTTCTATTGTCAATATTTTTTTTGTTTTTATTTAATAGTTCGTTTAATATTGTGTTATGAGGTTAGAGAATTTTGGTTTTGGGGGGGTTTTATCTTGGTTTTATTCGGTTTTAGCTGAAAATAATCCTGTGATGGTGGATTTTTACGAAAATGTTGCTAATGAAGTTTTTTTAAATCTTTCTTCTGGTAACATACTTGATGTAGGTACAGGTCCGGGGATTTTGGCTTTTAAGGTTGCGGATAAAAACGATAAATTTAGGGTTTTTGGTGTTGATATTTCGAGTAGTATGGTTGAGATTGCTAAAAATAAAGCTAAGAAAAAAGGGTTAAGTGATAGGGTTACGTTCCAGTTTGGTGATGTTTTAAATCTTCCTTTTGAGGATGAGTCTTTCGATTTAGTTTTGAGTACTTTTAGTTTTCATCATTGGTCTTCTCCTTCAAAAGGAATAAAGGAAATTTACAGAGTTCTTAAGAGTGGTTCTCAGGCCTGGATATACGATGGCAAAAGAGGTCTACCTAACAAGCAAACAAGAAAAAGTATAGTAGAAAAATATGGAATGATTTTGGGTACACTTTTTATGTTTGTATCTAGCGTACATTTTTTTTCTTTAGATGAGATAAAGAGTATTTTGTCTCTTGATGAGATTAGGGGTATTAAGTGCATTTTGGAGGATGATGGAATATTTATAAAAATAAGGATTGTTAAGTAGTTATGAGAAGTTTTTTACGATGAGTTCTGCGAATTCTGAGCATTTTACTTCTTTAGAGTTTTCTATTTCTCTGGCTAAGTCATACGTTACAGTTTTGTTTTGTATTACTTTTTCTATTGATTTTTGTATTATTTCTGATACTTCTTTCCAGCCTATGTATTCAAACATTAAGCATCCTGAAAGAATTAGGGATGAAGGGTTTACTTTATCTTGTCCTGCGTATTTTGGTGCTGATCCGTGAGTTGCTTCAAAAACAGCGTAGGGTATTCCAATATTTCCGCCTGGTGCCATTCCTAGTCCACCAACTTGTGCTGCTATTGCATCTGATATGTAATCTCCGTTTACGTTTGTTGTTACTATTATTTTATAGTTTTCAGGTTTAGTTAAGACTTGTTGAAACATGTTATCTGCTATTACATCGTTTATTAGTATTTTGTTTTCTCTAGGTGTTCCATTTTTAATTTCTTCTTCGGTTACCACTTTTTCTCTGTACTCTTTTATTGCTACTTCGTAGCACCATTCTCTGAATGCACCTTCCGTATACTTCATTATGTTTCCTTTATGCATTATTGTTATAGTATCAATTCCTGTTTTTATGGCGTATTCAATTGCTGCTCTCATAATTCTTTTACTTCCAAATTCTGATATTGGTTTTATTCCTATTCCAGTGTTATCTTTTATTTCTATTCCAAACTCTTTTTTTAGAAATTCTCTAACCTTTCTTGCTTCTTCTGAGTCGTGTTTCCATTCTATTCCAGTGTATAGGTCTTCTGTTGCTTCTCTGAATATTACCATGTTTACTTTTTCTGGATATTTTACAGGCGTTTGTATACCTTTAAAGTATTTTATGGGTCTTACTATGGCAAATAGGTCTAATTCTTGTCTTATGGTTACGTTTAGTGATCTTATTCCTGTACCTACGGGGGTTGTTAGTGGTCCTTTTATTGAAACTATATGTTCTTTTAAGGTTTCTAGAGTTTCTTTAGGTAGGTATTCTTTGAATTTTTGGTATGCTTTTTCTCCTGCGTACGTTTCTATCCAATTTACTTTTCTTTTGCCTCCGTATGCTTTTTTTATTGCTTCATCCCATACAGGTATTGAGGCTCTAAATATATCTTTACCTATTCCATCACCTTCAATGTAAGGTATATCAACATCATCAGGTACAATTAATTTACCATTTTCATACCTTATTTTCATTTTACAAACTCCTTTTAACGGGAGTTAATTTTTATTTCTTAACTTATCTTCTTTCAAGAATATATAACCTTTTTAATGTTTATTTGCTGTTATTAGAGGGCAGGGTACTTAAAGTAATTTATTTTCTTAAGAATCCTGTTAGGTATTCATCTAGTGGTGATGATGGATCTGCTGTAATTTTTTCTGCTGGTATTCCTGCTAAGAATGCAATTCTGCCTGCTTCTACTGCTTTTGAGAAAGCTATTGCCATTTTTACTGGGTTTTTCGATGTTGCTATTGCTGTATTTATTAATACTGCATCTACTCCTATTTCCATTGCTTCTGCTGCATGTGAAGGTTTTCCTATTCCTGCGTCTACTATTATTGGAACTTTGATTTCGTTTTTTAGCATTTCTATAAAGTATTTTGTTAGCAATCCTTTGTTTGTACCTATTGGTGAACCTAAAGGCATTATACATACCGCTCCAGCTTCAACCATACGTTTTGCTAAAACGAGATCTGGCATGATGTAAGGAAATGGTTTAAATCCTTCTTTTGATAGTAGTTCACAAGCTCTTATTACTTCCATATTGTCTGGCATAAGGTATTTTGTATCTGGTATTATTTCGATTTTTATTAAGTTACTTCCAAGTAGTTCTCTACCTATTTTTGCTATTTTTAAGGCTTCTTCTGCGTTTCTTGCACCTGAGGTGTTAACAAGTATTTTTGTTCCTTGAGGTATGTAGTCTTTTAGGGGTTTTTGTATTCCATCTTTTGCTCTTCTTACTGCAACAGTTACCATTTCACAGCCAGTTTTTTCTATTATTTCGGGTATGTATTCGTAACTACTGAATTTACCTGTACCTATTATTAGTCTATTTTTTAGTGTTATATCTGCTATTTTTAATTCATCCACTTTTAGCCACCCCCCATTATTGTTAGTATTTCTATCTCATCGTTTTCTTTAACTTCCACTTCGTTTACTTTACTTTTAGGTATTATTTCATCGTTTAGAACTATCACGTAGTTAGTTGTATCAAATCCTAAAAGTTCAACAATCTGTTTTAGGTTTTTTGTTGTAACTTCTTTTGTTTGTCCGTTTACTGTTATTTTCATTTTATCTAAATGTAATAAAAATTTTTTTTACTTTCTACTTTTTGTTATGGGGTAAAAACTTTTTAGAATTAATATTTTTGTTTTGATAATATTGAAAGGTAAATGATGTGTTTTTAAAATTAATAGTAGAAGAGTGGGAGGGGATTTTTAGTTTGAATATATTTTCTGGTCGTTTTTCGATGGACATAGCTGTTGCAGTTGCTTCTGTTTTTGCTGTTTTGATGATGGTTATACCTCTTCCATCGTTTTTGCTTGATGCTCTTATTGCTTTGAACATAACTATTACTTTGGGAATATTTCTTACTACTTTTTACGTTAAGAAACCAGCAGATTTTTACGTTTTTCCTTCGATTCTTTTGATAGTTACTGTGTTTAGGATTGGGTTAAACATTTCCACTACTAGGGCTATTCTTTCTAAAGGTGCGGGGTTAGATGTTGAGATAATAAAAGCTTTTGGTAGTT
>CALFVP010000199.1 GCA_937928175.1 uncultured bacterium
ACTCAAAAGGAATATTCAAGTAAAAATATATATCATCAACGTTAGTAATTTTTGCCTTAACTTTCAAATCATCAACAATCACAATAATGTCAACATTAGATAAAACAAAAAATTTCAAAACATTAACCACACTTTCACTATCAAACATAATTATATACTATATTAAATCGTAATACAATCTCTTTCAACAAAATTAATTAAAAACAATTCGTAAATTACTTTCTTATTATAATAAAATCGATTATTATATTTATATACAGGGAAGGTAGCAATATGAAGAAGTTTACCATTTTGTTATTTTTGATAATTTCTTTTAACGTATACTCTTTTAACTCGTTTAAATACCTTGATACTATCATTTCAGGTAGCGAAGGTTTTTCACATGCGTTTACAGTTTTCAACAGTTACCCTAACGGTGTTTTTTCTTCTCCACAGTCTTTAGATGCAATTGGTAACTATTCTTTATTCTTTTCATTAAACAATTTTATGGGTGAACTTTCTTTTTCTTTTTCTGGACATTTGAGGTTATTCGGTAGAGATTTTTTTGCTGGTTTGGGTAGCTACAATTCTTCTTCCGAAGTGTACAGTTATAACTTTGTGTACCTAGGCAATTTTGAACAAAACTTTCTAATTTTAGGTTTAGCAACTAAATTTAGCAGAGTATTTTCCTTTGATTTAGGGGAAATCGATTTAGGAACATCTTTATTGTTTTCTACAGATATATGGAATTTCCCAACAGGTTTATACGAGTTAAACAACTATTACTTAGAGTCTTTTACTATACCTATCTTAGGTGCTAGACTTAAAACCTACTATAACTTTGATATATCCATATCCCAGAAATTTTTTATAGGTCATTACCTAAGCCAACCTTCTCTGGGTAGCGATACCAGATTTGGTCTAAAGTATAAATTACTATCCCTTCTAACTGACAATAAAAGCATTTACAACTACTTTGTTGTTTATCCATTCATATCTTATGGCTTTATTAGATCTTTTTCCGATGTTGATATAAATTCTTACTTTGACAGTTTTAGATTTGGTATAGGTGTAGTTTCTGAACCGTTTGATGGTATGAAAATATCATTTGGAATAGACAACAAAGGTTTTTCTTTTGCCTTGATACTTACATTTTTCAGTTCACCTATGGGTTTTGGTAATATAAGTTATGAAGGAATGAAATACTACGGTGTTACACCTTCAATATTTTTGGGTTTTAATGAAAAAATAGTTAGTGAGTTTTTAAATATTACATCCCCAGATAAGGAAGAAGTTGAAAAGGGTGTAATCGAGTATGAGAAAGGTAACTTTGTAAATGCTAATTATCATTTCGAAAAAGCTTTAAAAATAAATCCTTCTAACCAAGTTGCACAAATTTATATACAGAAATTAAAACTATTCCTTGAGAATAATGAACTTCTGTCTAGCGAGCAAAAAGAGTACATTAATACCCTTCTCTCAAGAGCTAAGATGCTTAAATCCCAAGGTAAATACGGTGACGCTATTAAAGATTATAAAAAAGTCTTAGAAATAAACCCTTACAATAAAGAAGCTACAGATTCCATAAAAGAAATAGAAAACATCGTTTCAGCGGAAGTCAATAAAAACTATAGAGAAGCATTAACCCTTTACTCAAAAAATGAACTTCTAGAAGCTAAAAAAGTTATTTCTAGGAATTTTGATTTAAATCCATTTCATGAGTTATCTTTAAAACTATCCAAAGAAATAGACGATAGAATACAATTTGAAACTTCTAAAAAAATTGATATAGAACAAAGAAAAACACTTTCGTATTCTTTGTACTCTCAAGGGTTAAATGAATTTTCATCTTACAATTTTTCAAAAGCTCTTGAGCTTTTTAACAAAGCCTTGGAAATATATCCCCAAAACTCGGAAGCAGAAGAAGCACTCAAAAAAACTTTAAAAGAAATAGAATTATCTTCTAAAGTTCAAGAAAATAAGTTTAAATCTGAAGCTATACTATCAGAAGGTAGAAAGTTAAAATCTGAAGGTAGGTACTGGGATGCTATTTCTAAATTTAGAGAATCGTTGAAATTCTTTAAAGACAACGAAGCAGCTAAAATGGAAATTAATAGTACTCTTGAGATCATAAAATCCAATGCAAACGTACTAGAGAGAGAAGGTGATGAATTATTTGTTAGTGGAGATATAACTAAAGCTTTTGATAAGTGGAAAGAAGCTTTAGAGGTACTGAGGGATTTACCTGAATCTTTTATCTTAAAACAAAAAATAGAAAATAAAAACGAAGAAATTAAAGCAAGTATTGAGATAAAGATTGCAAACGCTATTTCTATGTTGGAAAATAAAGATTACACAAACGCAATCAAAACTATAGAAGTAGTTTTAAAACTTGATCCAACAAACAAAAAAGCCATTGAAATACTATCCGATGCAAAAAATAAGTTTAATGAATACTTTAACCAAAGATTCAATAAAGGAGTATCCCTTTTTAACCAAAAAGATTACGCAGGATCTTTATCAATATTTGAGGAACTGATAAGTGTTTTAAGTACAAGTGATCCAAGATACTCCAGAGTTAAAAAGTACTACGATGAATCTAAAGTTAATAAAGAAAAATACGATGTTGAGGCTAAAATCAACGAGAAATTTAAAGAAGCTTACGCATTGCTAGTAAATTACGATTATGAAGGCGCTAAAAAAGTAATTGAAGAAATTCTAAAGCTAGATCCTAACAATACAGAAGCAAAAAATAAACTCTCAGAAATAAACAAAAAACAAAAAGAAGCATACATAAGAGACGAAGCAAGTAAGCTTTTAAGTCTAGGTCTAAGAGAAATAAGAAAGAAAAATTATATAGACGGAATATCCTTACTAAAAAAATCTAGAGAAAAACTAATTCAAATTGGCGACGATACATCTTCTATAGATAGTTATATAAAATCAGCAGAAGAAGAATTTAAATTAGAAAAGGATAGTAGCTTTAAAAACGCTAAAGCAACCTACGAGAAAGGTGATTACGTCAAATCCAAAGAATTACTCGAAATTGCATTAAAAAACAATCCTGAATCTTCGGAAATAAAAGTTTTACTAACTGAAGTAAATAACAAAATCAAAATCATTGAAAAAAATCTTCTAGAAGAAGCAGATAAGTTTTACTTAAAAGGAGATTACGATAATGCTCTTGAAAAGTACTCGTACTTGCTTAAAATCTCACCTGATAACGAACTTTACAAACTCAAATTAAATAACTCTCAAAAAATAAAAGAAGGAATAAACAAAGTTAACAACTTAATTAAATTTAGTGATAAACTTGATTCTTACATTGAAGCTATGGAAATAGTTGATAACCTTATTGGTCTCAATACCTCAGATGAAAACTTGAAGGTACTCAAAAGCATAGTTTTAGAAAAATTAGTATCATTTTTGTCCTCTTTGAAAGCAAAAGCTGATGACTTTATAAAGAATAAAGAATACAGAAAAGCTATAAACCTATTAGAAGTAGTTTTAAAATCTGATCCAAACGATAACGATGCAAAATCTAAGATTTCTTTTGCTAGAACCAAATTACAAGAGAGAATTACAAAAAACTTATCTGATGCTGAAAATGCCTATAACTCTGGAAATTACAAAGAAGCAATAAGACTACTTTCTCTTGTTTTAGAAGATGACCCTACCAACGCATCAGCAAGAAGACTGAGAGACCAATCTCTAGCTAAGTATAACGAAATCATATCAAAAGACAAAGAAAAAATTCAAAGAGAAATCACAACTTTAATGTCTAAAGGTGTTGAAGAGTACAGAAAAGGTAACATTGACAGTGCTATTAAGTACTGGCAAATGGTCCTAGACATAGATCCAGACAACGACCAAGCAAAAAAATACATAGCTCGAGCTAAGTTAAGTAAATAATTTTGTAAAAAGAAGGGGAAATACCCCCCTCTTTTATCATTTAAAAGGTTATAGACAACCAACCAACAATGGTTCCACCAAAGTCGTACCCTAAGTTTAATTCAAAATTCTTAGATAAAATAAGATCAACACCCAATATTGTGGAAACTCCTTCAAAACTTGCATTTAATTCTAGGTATAGTGCTAACGGTAAACCTATAAGTTTTTCGAAGTATAGAACTGGTGCTACTATCCCGAGTAAAGATAGATCACTGTACAAGTTACCTATTAAGTTAGCTTCTAAAGATAAAATTTCATCTATTATACCTATTTCGGTATGGTACTGTAATGAAACATTTAAAGGATACCCTATATTAAGAGCCAATACGTTATACTGAAGTATTGCAAGTTTTCCAAAGTCATACCTAGGCATAACCCATACACCTTCCCAGTTAACACCATCGTCACCTACATGTATCATTGAAAGGCTTACCCAAAGATCAATATTTTCTTTCAAAGGTATTCCAACTGGAAGATCAACTTTAAGTTCAAATGGATTTGGCACTATTCCAAAAGTAGGTCCAAAGTTTATTCCTTCAGTAATACCAGTGAAAGTTCCATAACTTGCACCAAACAAGTTTCCCAACGGTAGCACCACAATAGAGAAAATAATTAAAAGAGTAAATATCTTCTTCATACATATCCCTCCTATGGGGATTTTATAAACAATTTTTATGTAAAATTTCAACATTTTTAATTTGAAAGAAGTTTATTTTGATGTTTAGAATAATGCTATAATTTGAGGAGTTGTTTGTTATGGCTAGATCTGTAAAAAAAGGTCCGTTTGTTGATAAGCATTTGTACAAAAAAGTTTTAGAGATGATTGAGAGAAAGCAAAAGACACCAATAAAGACCTGGTCTAGAAGATCAACTATTTTACCTGAGATGGTAGGTCTTACCATTTCTGTTTACAATGGTAAAACTTTTGTACCAGTTTACATTACTGACCAGATGGTAGGACATAAACTTGGAGAATTTGCTCCTACCAGAATATTTAGGGCACACGGTGGTAAAAAAGCAGATCTTTCTAAAGGAAAAGAATAGGAGGAGAATATGGAAGCAGTTTGTAAAGGAAGATATTTAAAGATTTCTCAAAAGAAAATGATAAAGTTTATTAATGTGGTTAGAGGTAGACGTTTAAGTTTAGTTTTAACTTATCTTGATACTCTTCCTAGCAAAGGTGCCAAACTTTTGGCTAAGATTTTAAGGTCTGCTTACGCAAATTTAGTATACAAAGGATCAAGAGCATCTATTAAGGATGTTTACGTAAAGGATATAAAAGTAAATCAATCTTTTTCAATTAAGAGGGTTATGCCTAGAGCTAGAGGAAGCGCTGATATTATAAGAAGAAGGTTTTCTAGTATTTACGTTACAGTTTCTGATGAGGTAAACAAGGAGGTGTAATTTTTATGGGGCAAAAAGTACATCCTTTCGGTTTAAGATTAGGTATTTCAGAAAAATGGTTGTCAAACTGGATAGCATCAAGCAAAGAAGAACAAGTAAATAACGTTATAGAAGATGCTAAAATAAGAAAATTCATAAATACTAGGTATAGGCTTACAGGAATTTCAAAAATAGAGATATCCAGGTTTGCTTCAAGGATTAGCGTTATAATTTATACTTCTCAACCTGGTGTAATCATTGGTAAAAGAGGTACAGAGATAAAGTTACTTGAAGAAGAAATAAAAAATAACGTTTTAAAGAATAGCGATAAAGAATTAAATATTTCAGTAGTTGAAATAAAAAACCCTGAGACCGATGCACAAATAGTTGCTGAAACTATAGCTAAACAGATAGAAATGAGGATGCCATATAAGAGAGCCATGCGAAGAGCTTTACAAAGAGCTATAGATGCAGGAGTAAAAGGAATAAGAATAAGAGTTTCTGGAAGGTTAGGAGGTGTTGATGTTGCTAGATCCGAAGAAATTAAGTTTGGAACCGTACCACTAAGTACTTTAACTGCTAGAGTTAAGTACGGTTTTGCTGAAGGTAACAGCACCGTAGGTATTATCGGTATTAAAGTTTGGATATACGAATAAGGAGGTATTGTATGTCTTTGTTAAGTCCAGCAAACCCAAAGTGGAGAAAATCTCATACTTCTAAACTAAGTGGTATTGCTACTGATAATCTTGTCTCGTTTGGTGAATATGGTGTTATTGCACTTGAACCAACGTTTTTAACAGATAGACAAATAGAAACAGTAAGGGTTATGTTATCCAGAAAAATGCCAAAAGGTGGTAAGTACTGGATAAGAGTTTTCCCTGATAGACCTTACACCAAAAGACCACTTGAAACAAGAATGGGTAAAGGTAAATCAGATGTTGAACATTGGGAAGCAGCAGCTGTTAGAGGTAAAATACTTTTTGAATGGATAGGAGTCGATGAAGAAACATCAAAACACATAGCTAAAGAGATATCTGCAAAAATAGGAATAAAAGTGAAATTAGTAAAAAGAACAGAAATAATCTAGGAGGAGGAAATGTCATTCACTAAAAAAGTAAAACAAGCATATCAAAACATGTCAATTGATGAACTAAAACAAGAATTGAATAAATTAACATCTGAATACACTTTTATGAATATTCAAAAATCAATCAAAGCACCAGATAACCCCATGAAAATAAAACAAACTAGAAGACTTATAGCACTAGTAAAAACTCTAATTAGAGAAAAAGAACTTGGAATAAGAAAGTAAATGATAGAAATTTTTAATCTATCAAAGTATTACATCATAAATGGTAGTAAAAAAGTCTTATTTGAAGGTCTATCTTTTGAAATAAAAGAAAGTGATTTTATATCTGTCACTGGTGAATCCGGTTGTGGTAAAACAACTCTTCTTAAGATAATTTCCGGTATAGAATATCCTTCATCCGGTTACATAGTTTACGACGGTTTTTCACCTAAGTTTTTTAGAGATTTCTTTATTTCTAGTTTTAGAAACAAAAACATAGGTTTTGTATTTCAAACTTTTGAACTTTTGGAAGGGTTAACAGTACTTGACAATGTCCTTTTACCTGTTTACATAAGTGGTGATTTCATACCTAAGTACAGAGAAAGAGCTATTGAGGTTTTGAACTACGTTGGTATGAAAGAGTACGTAAATTCTGATGTTAGGATACTTTCTGGAGGACAAAAACAAAGAATTGCTCTAGCTAGAGCTTTGATAAAATCACCTAAATACATATTCGCTGATGAACCTACAGCTAACTTAGACGAAAAAAACTCCTTAGAAATCATCTCAATCTTAGAAAAAATAAATAAAGAGCAGAATGTTGGTATTGTTTTTGTAACACATAGACAAGACGTTTTAGATTACTCAAATAAAATTATACACATTTCCAATTCTAAAACTTACATAGAAGAAAAAAAGTAAACCATATCAAAAAATGTAGGTTGCGGATTTTTTTACTCTGTTCATTATTGAATACCCTATTCCCTTCTCTTCAAGATTTTCAACAACAATTGCGTAAACGTTTTCATTGTCAAATATCCTATAAGCAAAAAAAAGATTCCTTGCACAATCTATAAGATCATAATTGCACCACTCTATCTCTACAATATCTGTAATCTTGAGATAATTTAAAACTTTCTTCACTTCTTTCAAAAAAGAAGGTCTGCCTAAAATTCCTACTTTTTTGTTCTTTAAATCTTTAAGTATACCTTCAGTAGCGTTCTTTAAGTCTTTTACTACTATTACGTGAGATTTAGGAGAATAATGTTTATACTTTTGACCAGGCGATAACGGCTTTTCTAATACCTTATCTGAATATACCACTTCCACAGGTTTTAAAAAAGTGTTTGATATAAAACTTTCTATATCCTCTTTCGTTATAAATCCAGGCCTTAGTATGTGTACAACTAGTTTATTTTTTTCATCCTTTACCATCACAACTGTTGATTCTATACCTATATGGGTTCTTCCACCGTCTATTACAAAAGGTATTTTACCAGAAAACTCTTCTATTACCGTTGAAGCTTCTGTTGCACTTGGTCTACCTGATAAGTTTGCACTAGGAGCACAAACTGGTACTCCAGAAAGTTCTATCAACTTTTGAGCTATGGGATTGTAGGGTATTCTTACACCTACAGTGTCAAGTCCAGCTGTTGCTAAATCACAAATTGCATCTTTCTTCTTTAGTATCACTGTTATTGGTCCTGGTGTTAGTTTTTCTATAATTTCTTTCTCCAGCTCGTTTGATATGTAAGCGTACTTTGTTACTTCTTCTTTCGAATGTAGATGCACTATAAGAGGATTATCACTTGGTCTACCTTTAAGATCAAATATTTTCTTTACAGCGTAAGGATTTGTTGCATCTGCACCTAACCCATAAACCGTTTCTGTAGGAAACGCAACTACTTCACCGTTCGATAAAGAAAATGCTGCCTCCTTAAGTAATCTAATATTTTTTTCAACTTCCCTAGGGTTTATTTTTATAACTCTCGTTACCATATCCTTTCACACAATACTTTCTAACAAAATACTTCGGAATCTCAGATACTATCAATATAACTACAATAGGAGAAAACACTGAAATTATTATATTACCATATACACAAAAAACTAAACTCACAAACAAAAACGAAATTACTAAAAATGCTGTAATACTCTCCATTTTCTTAAGCGAAATTTTTAGGTTTTCTAAAATTTCCATTAACCTAAAAGGAGTTAATAAATCTTTTGTAGCAGTAAGTATTAAGTTGTTTTTATTAAAGAAAGTTCCAAAGTATGGAATTTTCATAATTCCTATATCAGATTGATTTATTTCTATAAAACAATCCAAAAGTATCTCATTTTTTTCGGCTAGCATTTTCTTAATGTGATTTATATCTTTATTGGATAAGTTTGTAAGTAAATTAAATTTTTCAAGAAAGAACTTCTGCTGTTCTTGAGGAATATTTAGAATTTCACCCGCACTTATGAATGAAAATTTTGATAAAGATATACCTATTTCCTGAAAAAAAGCTGACAATTCTTTTACCGAAAGATCGCTAAAAAAGAAAAATTTCATTTCTTTTTCAAATTTTTCCATTTCTATCTTGTAGTCATACTTATTAGCTTCAATGACTAAAATAGGTTTTAGTAAAGTTTCATGGTCAGATACATCCTTGTACAATATTACTACTCCTTCACCATTATAACTTGTCCTATAAGGTTTACCAAACTGTCTTGTGTATGCTTTTAAACTTACTATACCTATAAATATCTCTTTTTCATCCCTTAACCTAATTGTTGAAATGCTGTCAATTTCATTAGTAATGTTGTACTCTATTACCTTACAATTTTTTATCATTTCATTTTGTATTCCGATAGATGAAAGAAAATTTATAATGGGATTTAGTGTTACTTTTAGATAGAAATTCTTAGTCTTTTTATACAAAAAAGAGGCTATAACAAAACAATAAATAAATTCCTTAGGAATATTCTCCTTTGGTAATAATAAGTCTTCTACTGAATAATACTTATTCTCTCCTACAAGAAAGAATTTTGGTATGTAAGATTCAAACGAAAACGAATCTATTTTTATTATTGCTTTTTTGACTTCATTATAACTATCGATCTTTGTTATACTAGGAATCACTATTGAATTAGCCAATAACCTCTTTGTAATTAGATAC
>CALFVP010000200.1 GCA_937928175.1 uncultured bacterium
GTGTAGAAGATTGTGAAAGTCAAATCTTACGTATTTTTTGATATCTTCGTTTATGCCAAATTTATTTTCATCGACTTTAAAAAAGTATTTACTCAATATGTATGGGGATACATCTTGTAATTTTTCTTTGGAGTATACACCTTTTTGAGCTATCTCTAGGCACTTTAAGCTTATGTCTGAAGCCACTATTTCTAATTTCATTTTTATGTTGTTCTCTTCAAATGATTCGAGAGCTGAAATTAGTAACGAATAAACTTCTTCACCAGTTGCACATCCAGCACTCCAAAGCTTTATCTTAAATATTCCTTGTTGTTCTCTTTTAAGAGCTATCTCTGGTATTAATTTGTTTTTTATAAATTCAAATTGCTCTCTGTGTCTAAAGAATTTAGTAAAATTCGTTGTAATACTATCAATAAATTCCATCATTTTTTCGTTGTCTTTAGATATTAGATCTAGGTAATCTCCAGGGGGTAGATTTTCTGATTTTGATTGTTGTAAAATTTTCCTTTTCAATACTGAAACGTTACTATTAGTAAAGTATATTCCACTCCATAAATGTATTATTTCTATGTACTTATCAAGTAGTTCTTCAGGGATGTCTTCCATTCGTTATAGTTTAACAATTGTTGTGCTTACTTTTCAAAAAACTATAGATTTCTTTATAATATTTTACTTATGAAAGTTTGTGTTATTGGTAGTGGTGGCAGAGAACATTCCATAGCTTGGAAACTAAGTAAATCTTCAAACGTGGAAAAAATTTTTTGTATTCCTGGGAATGGTGGTACAATACAAATAGGAGAAAATATTTCTCTAAATCTCAAACCACCGTTTTCAGATTTAATCAAGTTTGTGAAGGATAACAGTGTTGATTTAGTTGTTGTTGGTCCTGAGATACCGTTAGTTAACGGAATAGTTGATTTTCTTAGTAAGGAAGGTATAAAAGCATTTGGTCCTACATCAGATGCAAGTATGATAGAAGGAAGTAAAGTTTTTGCAAAGTTACTTATGAAGAAAAATAATATTCCTACTTCCGATTTTGAAGTATTTAGTGATTTTGATAGTGCCAAAAAGTTTCTTGAATCGCGTAGTGATAAGTCACAAGTTGATTGGGTTATAAAGGTTAATGGTCTTGCTGCTGGTAAAGGGGTTATGGTACCGTCAACCGTTGATGAAGGAATAAAATTTCTTGAAGATGTTTTTGTCAGTAAAAAGTTTGGAGATTCTGGAGATAAGGTAGTAATTGAAAAGAAAATAGAAGGATTTGAAGTGAGTTTCTTTGTTATAACGGACGGAAAAGACGTAAAATTTGTATCAACTGCGCAAGATCATAAAAGAGCTTTTGATGGAGATAAAGGACCTAATACAGGTGGTATGGGAGCTTACTCTCCTGTTCCCTTCATAACAAAAGATTTTATTAACAAAGTAATGAAAATGATTGTTTACCCTACTATAGAAGCACTAGGAAAAGAAAACATTGTTTACAAAGGTGTTTTGTACTGTGGACTTATGGTTGATAAGGAAGGAAATCCTTATGTTCTTGAGTTTAACTGTAGGTTTGGTGATCCAGAAGCTCAAGCAATACTGCCACTAATCAAAACAGATGTATACGAAATATTTCAAGCAACAACCGAAGGATTGTTAAGTAAAGTAAAGTTTGAAATGTACGAGAAATTTTCAGGAGTTGTAGTATTAGCTTCGAAAGGGTATCCAGAAGATTACGAAAAAGGAAAAGAAATAACAGGAGATTTATCAGAAAAAGATAATTCAATAGTATTCCATGCTGGAACTACATTGAGCAATGGTAAGTTGGTAACTAACGGAGGAAGAGTTTTGAATGTTGTTGGTATATCTTCATCACTTAAAGAGGCTTTAAGTGTTTCTTACCAGAGAATAAAAGATATACACTTTGAGGGAATGTTTTATAGAAGTGATATAGGTAAAAAAGTTTTGGAGGAGGAGTAGTTTTATGGAATATATTGTTTTGTTTCTTGGAGGATTTGCTTTAAGCGTTATTCATGCTTTAATACCTAATCACTGGGTTCCTATAGTATCCATTTCAAAAACACAAAATTGGAGTAAGAGTTTTACTAACATAGCTATTGTAATAACTTCAGTTTCACATTCACTGTCTACTATAATAGTTGGATCAATTTTGGGAATTTTGGGAATAGAAATATTCAAAAAGTATGAAATTTTATCAAAACTTGTACCTAGTGGTATATTCTTTATAATGGGATCAATTTTTATATCCTTACATTTGTTTGACTTAGCAAAACACCATCACCATCATGACAAAGAAACACATTTTACGCATTCTCATAAGAAATCTATAGCTTTCTTAATTTTTTCTATAAGTGTGCTTTTTTTAACGATAATTTACTTATCTATTGTTAACTTTGATATAAAAGTTGTCATACTTAGTATAATTTTTTTACTAGTTTTAACCTCTTTAGTTTTAGTTCAATTAACGATGAGTAGAAAACATAAATTTTATTTTTACACTCACCACGATCACGATAAAGAAGATAACAGTTTACATGTTCATGACAATACTCATACACATCACGATTTTGATCATTCTCTAGAGCAAGGGTATGTTGTTTCTAAGGCATCAAAATGGGGTATTTTGTTATCTTTATCTGTTGCTTTGTTTTTTTCTCCGTGTGTTGAAATAGAAATTTATTATATACAAGCTGCTACTTTGGGAATTCCTGGAATTACGTTACTTTCTGCCACATACCTTATTACTACTTTAGTTTTTACCTTTGTACTTGTTAGACTAGGAGAAGAGATTGTACACAAACTCAAACTAAAGAAACTTGAGCACAATGAAGACTTTTTAACGGGATTAATACTTGTAATTTCAGGTATACTTTTCTTTTTTGTTTAATTTCTAGCTAAGTTGGATTTCGTTTTAAAGTGAAAATTAGACTATTCTGTATTTATAATACGTGTATTTTATGCCTAGAAGGAAGGATATAAGTAGTGTACTAGTTATAGGTTCTGGCCCTATTGTTATAGGACAAGCTGCAGAATTTGACTATTCTGGTTCGCAAGCTTGTAAAGCTCTTAGGGAAGAAGGTTTTAAAGTTATACTTGTTAATTCTAATCCTGCTACTATAATGACAGATTTAGAGATGGCAGATGTTACCTATATAGAACCGTTGACAGTTGAATTTTTGGAAAAGATAATAGATAAAGAGAGACCAGATGCTTTATTGCCTACTTTAGGTGGACAAACAGCTCTAAACCTTACAGTTAAGTTGTATGAAGAGGGAATACTTGACAAGTACAAAGTAAAACTTATAGGAGCTAATGTTGATGCTATAAAGAAAGGTGAAGATAGGGAGTTATTTAAAAAGAGTATGGAGAAAATAGGGTTGAAATGTCCTTACAGTAAAGCAGTTCATTCTCTTGAAGAAGCTATTGAAGTTGCTAACAATATAGGTTTTCCGGTTGTTGTAAGACCTGCTTTTACGCTTGGTGGTACTGGGGGAGGAATAGCTTATAACATCGATGAGTTTAAGGTTATAGCAGAGAGAGGTCTTAGGTTGTCAATGATAGGAGAAATACTTGTTGAGGAATCTCTTATAGGTTGGAAAGAAATTGAATTTGAAGTAATGAGAGATAAGAAAGATAATGTTGTAATAGTGTGTTCGATTGAAAACTTTGATCCTATGGGGGTACACACGGGAGATTCAATAACGGTTGCACCTGTTCAAACTTTGACAGATAAACAATACCAAATTTTAAGAGATGCTTGTATAGAAATAATCAGAGAAATAGGAGTTGAGACTGGAGGGTCTAACATTCAGTTTGCTGTTAACCCAGAAAACTTTGACTTTATGGTCATTGAAATGAATCCTAGGGTCTCAAGAAGCTCAGCTCTTGCTTCAAAAGCAACCGGTTTCCCAATAGCAAAAATTGCTACTAAACTAGCTATAGGCTATACTCTCGATGAAATTCCAAATGATATAACAAAAGAAACACCAGCTTCATTTGAACCT
Source organism: uncultured bacterium (assembly GCA_937928175.1). Classification (GTDB taxonomy): domain Bacteria; phylum Spirochaetota; class Brevinematia; order DTOW01; family DTOW01; genus SKYB106. The sequence goes on from CALFVP010000200.1 coordinate 4,008, forward strand.
ACTCTCGATTACGTTGTTGTAAAAATGCCAAGATTTACATTCGAAAAATTCCCAGATGCTACTCCAGTTTTAGGTACTCAGATGAAATCTGTTGGCGAGACTATGGCAATCGGTAGAAACTTCAAAGAAGCTTTTGTAAAAGCAATAGTGGGACTAGAACTTGGTAAAAAGTTTTTTGAAGGAATGTTAACTAACAGTAAAGATTACTACAAAAATGTCTCCTCTATAAGAGAAGAGATAATTTCAAAACTTAGATCTCCAAATCCAGATAGAATATTTTACATAAAAGATGCTATAAACGTTGGTATGAGTATTGAAGAAGTACACCAGTACACAAAAATAGATAGATGGTTTTTAAATAACCTAAAAGAAATAGTAGAAATTGAAAACTTAATACCAAACGATATACAAAAGATAACTAAAGAAGAAATGCTTTTTTACAAGCAAAACGGTATAACAGATTACCTTTTAGGGTTAAAGGTAGGTAAAACAGAAATGGAAGTTAGAGAATACAGAAAAATGTTAGGTGTTGATACTACTTATAGGATAGTTGACACATGTGCAGCAGAGTTTGAAGCAAAAACACCTTACTACTATTCAACTTACGATGAAGAATGTGAGTACGTTGATACAAAAAACAAAAAAATAGTAGTACTTGGAAGTGGTCCTAATAGGATAGGGCAGGGAATAGAGTTTGATTATTGTTGTGTGCATTGTTCTATGGAGCTTAAGAAATTAGGATACGATGCTATAATGATAAACTCTAATCCAGAAACTGTATCCACAGATCACGATATATCATCAAGGCTTTACTTTGAACCGTTGACATTCGAGAATGTTATGAACGTTATTGAGAAGGAAAACCCTGAAGGTGTTATATTACAGTTTGGAGGACAAACACCTCTTAAGTTATCACTTCATCTTAGACAAGCTGGAGTAAACATTTTAGGTACTTCTGCTGAGAGTATTGACATTGCTGAAGATAGAGAAAAATTCAGAGAACTTCTTAGTAACTTAGGTATACCACAGCCAGAAAGTAAAGTTGCAAATAGTGTAGACCAAGCTTTGAGTGTTGCTAAAGAGTTAGGGTATCCTGTTTTGGTAAGACCTTCGTACGTGCTTGGTGGTAGAGCAATGAACATAGTTTACGATGAGGAGGAATTTCTTGATTTTGCTAAGGAAGCTATAAAAGTTTCAGAAGGATCACCAATACTTGTGGATAAATTCTTACAAGATGCTATTGAAGTGGATGTTGATGCTGTTAGTGATGGTAAAGATGTTGTTATTGCTGGAATTATGGAACACATTGAGGAAGCTGGAGTACATTCAGGTGATAGTGCTACGGTTATTCCTCCGTTTTCATTACCAAAAAAAATTGTTGATACAATAAGAGAGTATACCGTAAGTATAGCAAAAAGTTTAAATGTCATTGGTCTTATAAACATACAGTATGCAGTTAAGGATGGTAAAGTTTACGTACTAGAGGCTAATCCTAGAGCTTCTAGAACCATACCTTTTGTATCCAAAGCTACAGGAATATCATGGGCAAAAGTTGCTACAAGAATAATAGTTGGTTATTCCATTAAGGATATTGGAATAAAGGAACCAAAACTGGATTATTATGCTGTCAAAGAAGTTGTATTACCTTTTGATAAATTTCCAGAAGTTGAACCTATTTTAGGACCAGAAATGAAATCAACCGGTGAAGTTATGGGAATAGACAAAACTTTTCCAATGGCTTACGCTAAAGCAGAAATAGCAGCAGGTACTACTCTATCTCTTAAAAGTGTGCTTCTAACGATAGATGACAAAGACAAACCTAAAATACTTAACATGTCAAAACTACTACAAGATATAGGAGTAAAGATTTATGCAACCACAGGTACACATAATTTTCTCAGTAAAAATGGAATTAATTCAGAACTTGTCCTGAAGATAGGAGAAGGAAGACCAGATTTACTCGATTACATCAAAAACAGTAAAATAGGAATGATTTTTAATACAACAAGATCTAGAAGATCCGTTAGAGATGAAGTAAGTATAAGAAAATTAGCCATAAGGTATAAGATACCTTTGATTACTACTATACCAGCTATGTACGCTGCAGTTCAATCACTTAAATCGATAAAGGAAAACGAATTCAATGTAAAACCTATCCAAGAATTCGTAAAACAAGCTATACCTACTGTACTAAAGTGAACATGTGAGTTTTGTATAAATTACTCTAGATTTATATTTTTTGGTATTGAGTAATCAATTATTTCCGGTGTTAGGATTATAATTATAGTTGATCTTGATGTTACTTTTGAAATGTTTGAAAATAGGATATCACCTATAAATGGTATATCCATTAAAAATGGAATTCCAGATTTTTTAAGTATATCTGAAGTTTTTTCTAAACCACCTATTACTAAAGGTATTCCATCTTTGATGACGGTTTTTATTTCGCCTTCCGTAGTGTTTATCTGTGGAGCTTTCAAGCTTGGTGTTAGGTCTATAAATCTATAGGAGGATATTCCTACTTTAACATCTATTGCTATTTCACCTTGAACTGTTATTCTTGGTTCAACTTCTAATTTTATACCTGCTTCGATAAAATCTATCTGTGATGTGGTGGAACCTACTTGAGTTTGATCTTGTATTATACTTTTTATGTATGGTATTTTGTCTCCTATAAGAATTTTTGCTTTTTGTCCATTTCTACAAACTACTCTCGGTGAAGATAAAAGTTTTACATTACCGTAAGTTGATAAGGTTTTTATTATACCTGAAACTACTCCCCCAGTTGTAGGTTCTGCAGAAAATTTCATTGCAAATATTCCTGTCCCAGAAACATTAACAGGCGAAGACTGAAAAGAAAGAGAAGTTATACTTTTTATTACATTGTCCAAGGTTAGATCAAAACCATAATCAAGAGAATTATCTCTATCTATCTGTATTATTTCAACTTTTATCATTACAACCTTAGGTGAAACTCCAATATCTCTTAAAAAATTTTCAATATTCTCAAAATTTACGGAAACATCTTTTACAACCATTAAGTTATTTTCAGTATCTATGAAAACTTCGCCAAAACTAGACAAAAAAGGTTTTATCATTTCTTTTATCTCTTTAGAGTTTACAAACCTTAAATCGTACGTCCTTGTCAAAATGAAGTTTTCTTTTAATATTCTCTCGTATTCTTCGTAAGGTGAAAACATTAACGTTTTCCCATCGTATATAGCGTAAATTTCAGAAGATTTAAGAATTATTTGTATTACGTTGTATATCGTTGTATCTTTAAGAGATATGCTTAGATTTTTAGAAGGTAGTTGCGGAGATATTACTACAGGGAGATTTATTTGAGGCTTTAGAAAATTTATAATGTATTTTGCATCCACATTGTCAAAGTTTATACTTATCTTGTTAGTCAATATTTGGGATAACTCTGGATAAAAGGCCTTTGGTAACTTTTCTGGTTTTGATTTTGAAATTGATGGTGAAGGAGGGTATGCATCGTAATTTTCTGGGTACTGGGAATACAAGTTTATTGAAAGTAGTAAAAAAACAATACAAAACGTTAATTTTTTCATGAGTAAAAATTTATATTATTCTTAAGTCCTCTAGCAATTTGTGAGAATTTCTAACACTTTCTACAGATTTTTTTAGTAATTCTCTTTCGTATTCTGATATTGGTATTTCTACTATTTCTTCTACACCGTTTATACCTAATTTTACAGGTAACCCAAAGAAAATACCATCTATGCCGTATTCTCCTTCACATAACACAGAACATGGTAGTATCTCTTTTTTATCGAATATTATACTTTCTATCATTTTAACAACAGACATACCAGGAGCATAGTAAGCAGAACTGGTTTTCAAAAGGTTTACTATTTCAGCGCCACCGTTTCTAGTTTTGTCTACTATTTCCTGTATTTCTTTTTCACTCAATACTTCTCTTAAATGTTTACCTCCGACGGTTGATAGTGATACGATTGGGACCATTTCGTCACCGTGACCACCTAAAACTAAAGCATTTATGCTGCTAAAAGAGCAATTAACTTTTTGCTTTATGTAATACTTAAATCTGGCAGTATCAAGTACTCCCCCCATTCCAATAACATTATTCTTATTCATTTTTGATACCTTGTAAACTAAATAAGACATAGTATCAACTGGATTGGTAACAACTATTGCTATAGCATTCGGAGAATACGGTAAAACGTTTTGAGTAACTTCTTTCACAATTTTAGCATTCGTCTCTATTAAATCTTCTCTTTTCATTCCTGGTTTTCTCGCTATACCTGCAGTTATAACAAATATATCACTTCCTTCACTCAACCTGTAATCATCTCCACCAACCACCCTAGAATCAGACCCTAAAATTCCACATTCTTGACTTATATCTAACGATTTGCCCTTGGCCATCTCCCCAACAACATCTATAAGACAAATATCAGCGTAACCTCTTAAAGCTATTGTATTTGCTATTACACTTCCAACATTTCCAGCCCCAACTACGGTTATTTTTACTTTCCTCATATTTTGTAAATTCTTTTGAAAGCAAGGACAAATTTTCAAGCATAGATTTCTTTATGAATTGAATTACTTTTTGCTATGAATTAAGTTTTTAAGTTAAAATTAAGACAGTATGAAGCATTTAACATTTAGTTTTTTATTACTAACGTTTGTAGTCTTCAGATTGAGTGCCATAGAAGTAGCAGAAGATGAAATTAAAAAAGTTAGAAAAGTTAAATTCCAAAATTATGAAGGGTATTTTCAGAGTGTTAGTGTTGAGTATTTAAGAAATGTTGGAAGAGAGCTTTCAATAGTTATAGATCCCTCAGGTATAAGAAATTACAAATTTTACTCGATAGTTAGAGTTTTACCAAAGGAAAATTTACTTGGAGCAGACATAATTTTCATATCAAAACAATCAAAAATTAAACATATAAACGCTGTAAGGTACATAATTTCTGGCTACCTTTCTGAAAAGTACGGTTATTCCTTTAGACAAGCTTTTACTATTTCCGTATTTATAACATACTACAACGCTGTTTACAGGAATAATATTTCATACTTTAGAAGTAAATACAATTCAGAAATTTTCCTTTTCACATCTGAAAATATTGGCATTTCTACAAAATACTATGAATGGCCAGGAAAAACAGAATTAGTTATTCCTACAAGGTTTAGTATAGATAAAGAGAAACCTTCACTTGGTGAAGTATCAAGTAAAGATGTTATTGAAAAGATTAAAGAGCAAGAAGATTTTGGTGTAAAGGAAAGAAAAGAAATGATAGAAATAAGGAAAAAGGAGGTTGAGAAAGAAAAACAAGAAATATTAGAGAAAGAAGAAAAAATTAAACGAGAAAAAGAAGAAATTGAGAAAAGAAAAAGAGAAATAGAGGAAAAGATAACAAGTAAAATGGAAGATAGTGAAAAGTCTAAGATTATAGAGAAACAAAAGGAAGAAATTGAGAAAGAAGAAAAAAGGATAAAGGAAGAAGAAGAAAAGATAAAGAAAGCTAAAGAAGAAGTGGAAAAAGAAGAATACCAGATAAAAGAAGAGGAGGAAGAAATAAAAAAGGATGAAGAAAGGTTAGCAACTAAAAAAAAGGAGATAGAGGAAAAGGAGAGAGAACTTAAAGAGAAAGAAAGGGAACTTGTTAAAATTGAAGAAAAACTTAAGTCTAAGGAAGTTGGTGATAAAACAGTATTCGGTAACAAAATGTACTACTTAAAAAAACAGGATTTTGAACCAGAAGGACATTACAATAATAAGATGTACCTTATTGATCTTGATAGTGGAAAGATTTTAAAAGAAAGTAGTTTCAATAAAATATGTGGTACTAAGTACTACGTGTTTGGGGATGGAGTTGTAGTTATAGGATTTAAACAATCGCACAGGTATGAGCATTTTCTTGTACTCCTTGATAGAGAAAATATTGAACCTAAGATCATAGGTAAAGATAATATTTTCTGGAGAAGTTTCGTTGAATTTAAAGATGATTTTTTGTACGCAATTACAATAATTGATAATAAGTACTACTTAGGTAAATTTAATAGAAATCTAGAAAAAGTAACTACATCTGATATTGAAGTACATCCAGATACGTTTTTAACTTTTTACGAAGGAAAGATTTTTATAAACGATAAAACTAGAAACATAGTTATACTAGATGAGAGAAGTTTAAGGAAGATAGGGGATATAAAGTTTTAGTTATTTCCACCAAAGTTTTACCAAAAATTCGATATCTTTTTCACATAGTTTAATTTTTCTTAGTAATTCTGGTCTTTTTTCGTAAGTGTTTTTAAGTGAAGAGAAATGTCTCCAATTTTTTATTTTTTCGTGGTTACCGCTTAATAAAACTTCTGGTACGCTTTTACCTAAGAATTCTCTAGGTCTTGTGTACTGATCGTACTCCAGTAATCCCCCTTCGTATGAGAAGCTTTCTTGTATAGTAGAGTTAAGTAATCCTTTTTGTCTTACTAGAGCATCTACGAAAACTAAGCCAGCCAATTCACCACCAGTTATAACGTAATCACCAATGCATATTTCATCATCAACGTAGTTATCAACTATTCTTTCATCTACTCCTTCGTATCTTCCGCATAGTATAATTAATTCTTCTTTGTTAAGGTATTCGTCTATCAATTCTTTGGTTAAAAGTCTTCCTTTTGCTGACATATAGACAACAGTAGGGTTACTAAGTTTAGATTTTGAATACTCAAGTGCTTCGTAAATAACGTTAGGAATCATTAGCATTCCATCACCACCACCGTAAACGTAGTCATCAACTTTACTATGTTTGTCTTTTGAAAAGTTTCTAATGTTTAAAACTTCATACTCGAGGATATTTTCTCTAACAGCTTTATTCATCATACTTGTTGATAGGTATGTTTCAATTATATTTGGGAATATCGTTAAGAAAATGACTTTCATTTATTCTCCGAGTATTTGAACTACCAATTTTCTTGTCCTTGATCTTGTATCGAATTCTAAGAGTACAATTTGTTGCCATGTACCTCTTACAAGATGTTTATTAATTATGGGTAAAACAAAAAACGGTTTAAACATGCTACTTAGTATATGTGAGCTTCCATTATCATCTCCCCATGTTTCGTGATGGTAATAGTAAGTTTCCCTTGGTGCTATTTTGTCAAATAGAATATTCAAATCTTTCTTAAGACCTGGTTCGTATTCCATGGTAGTTATGCCTACAGTTGATCCAGGACAAAAAACGTTAATTATTCCGTTATTTATACCGCTTTTTAGAACTATTTCCTCTATTAACTTAGTCAGATCTACTATATCACCTCTACCCTTAGTATTTACTGATATTTCTTCAAGAAACACTTTCATAAGACTCACAAAGTTTAAAAGTATTATAATTTTTCTATTAATTCTTCCATTTCTTTTATCATCTTTGAAAAACTTTTTTGTTTTTCTTTTTCTTCTTCTACTATTTCTTGTGGTGCTTTTTCCAAGAAGTTAGGGTTTGAAAGTTTGGATTCTATTCCTCTAAGTACAGATTTAATCTTTTCAATTTCTTTTGATATTCTCTGTTTTTCCTTTTCTACGTCGATTATTCCCATAACGGGTATCAGAACGGATGTATACTTTCCAACTGCTCCTGCTTCACCTTTAACCTTTGAAACGTTACCAACTTCCAATATTTTCCTAGTTTTTGATAATTTCTTTATTATATCAAGGAAAATACCGTTAGATAGAATAGATTTAATTTTGTTTTCGTACTCAACTAAATTTACATTGACCTTTACCTCTACTTCTTCCGAAGGCTTTACGTTTAGTGATCCTCTTATTTGTCTTATATTGTAGACGATTTCTTTTATTATTTCAAATGTTTCTTCAGCATCTTTGTCTTCTAACTTTTCGTTAAATTTTGGATAACTTGATATTATTAAGTACTCTTTATCTTTAAATTCTTTTGGAATCTCTTTGTATATTCTTTCTGTGATAAATGGCATTATTGGATGTAGCAATTTTAAAAACCCTGTTAACACTTCTAAAAGTATTGAGATAGTTACATTTTTGTTA
>CALFVP010000201.1 GCA_937928175.1 uncultured bacterium
CAACTGCAACAAACAAAGATTTACTGTCATCACCATCAGAAAAAGCTAATTCAACACTCCTAAAAGTTAAATACATACAATCTACTTTTTCATCGTATATCAAAACTTTTTTCCTAACGTAACTACCTAAAGGATCTGGATCGTACGGCAAACCTAAGAATTTTTTGGCAAAAAATACTATCTTATCACCCAAACTTTGCGAAGAAAAACATAAAACCTCAAAAAAAAATATGAAAACTATATTCCCAAGGATTCTTTTAACCATAGTTTAATTTCTCCAAATTTAAAACTTTCTCCATGCCCAGGAAAACACAAATCATTATCATCAAGAGTATAGTAAAGTTTTTTAAGAGAATTATACATCTGTATTTCATTTCCACCGATAAGATCCGTTCTACCGTAAGAGAACTTAAAAAGAGTATCTCCTGTAAAAACAATTTTTTTATCAGTAAAGTAGAAACAACTTGATCCTGGTGTATGTCCTGGTGTGTGAATACAAACAATTTCTTCGTTTAGGAAATTTAATCTATCTCCGTCTTTAAGTACTAAAGATGGTTTAACGGAATAGAAAGGTTTTGACATGTAAGCAGAAAGATTATAAAAAGCATCTGTTAACATTTCAGAATCAAACTCGTTAATAACTAGTTTTGCTCCCGTTGAACTAACTAACAAGTTATTACCTAAAATATGATCGAAATGTGCATGAGTGTTTACAACATAGATAGGAGAAACATTTTTCTCTTTTAAAAATTCAATTATAAGGTCGGGGTGATCTCCTGGATCAAAAACCACCCCTAAATTTCCATCCCAAACCACATAGCAGTTAACTTCAAAATCACCTAAAACAAAGGTTTCTATATTCATTTATCATCTAAAACAACGATACCTGGTAGAGGCTTCCCTTCAACAAACTCTAGAGAAGCACCACCACCTGTTGAGATGTGTGTCATTTTACTTTCAACTCCGGCTTTAGCAACGGCAGCAGCAGAATCACCACCACCTATAACTTTCACCGCATCTTTAAGAGAAGCCAATACCTTAGCAATTTCAATTGTTCCTTTAGAAAATTCGTCTTTCTCAAAAACTCCAAGAGGTCCATTCCAAAAAACAGTTTTAGCATTTTTAAGTTCATCGGCAAACAATCTTATACTTGAAGATCCAATATCAACTCCTATCATATCAGAAGGAATATTATTTTTTCCAACGGTTTCAATTTTTGTAGGATTATCTATACTATCGGTAACAACAACATCCACAGGTAAAACTATAGAAATGCCTTTCTCTTTTGATTTTTGTAAAATGTCAAAAGCTACAGATATATAATCTGGTTCAAGTAAGGATTTACCTACATCTATACCCATAGCCTTGTAGAATGTAAACATCATACCACCACCGATAAGCAATTTATCTACCTTATTCATAAGTGAATTTATAACATCAATTTTTGTAGATACTTTAGATCCACCAAGTATGGCAACAAAAGGTCTTTTTGGGTTATTTAAAGCTTTATCCAAATATTCCAGCTCTTTCTCAACTAGAAACCCTGCAACAACTGGTTTTTTCATCTGTTTCATCAATCTAGGTAAAGCTTCAACAGAAGCATGTGCTCTATGGACACTACCAAAAGCATCACATACAAAAGCATCAACAAGATCCGCCCAATTTTTAGCAAAACTCTCATCGTTAGCTTCTTCTTCTTTGTAAAATCTGACATTTTCCAAAAGCAAAACTTCACCCGGTTTTAAATTCTTTATAGCCTCCTTAGCTTCGTCGTTAACACAGTCTGGAACGAATTTAACATTTATTCCTAACCTTTCTGAAAGAGCTTTCTGAACAGGAACCAAGCTATACTTTGGATCTCTGCCTTTAGGTCTACCAAGATGAGAAGCTAAAACTAATGAACAATTTTTCTCAAGAAGATACTTAATAGTAGGCAACGCTGCATCTATCCTAGTATAATCGGTTATATTACCATTCGAATCGAGAGGAACATTAAAGTCCTCTCTTACGAAAACCTTTTTGCCACTTAAGTCTACATCTTTGATAGTTTTCTTATCCATACTTTTCTCCCTTACCTTTACTTTAGAATTATTTTTTGTCTTTAGATATCATATACCTAAGCAAGTCAATAACTCTGTTTGAATACCCCCACTCATTATCATACCATGAAACAATTTTAAAGAATCTCTTTTCACCTTTAAGGTTATTTTGAAGTGTAGCTAATGAATCGTAAATAGATGATCTAGCATCATGAATAAAGTCTGAAGAAACAACTTCTTCATCAACGTATCCAAGTATACCTTTAAGGTAGGTTTCAGATGCTTTCTTTAATAGTGCATCAATCTCTTCAATTGAAGTTTCTTTTTCACTTCTAAAAGTGAGATCAACAACAGATACATCTGCAACTGGAACCCTAAATGCCATACCTGTAAGTTTACCTTTAACAGAAGGAATGACCTCTCCAACAGCCTTAGCAGCTCCAGTAGTTGAAGGTATAACGTTTATAGCAGCAGCTCTACCACCTCTCCAATCCTTCTTTGAAGGACCGTCAACTATTTTCTGAGTTGCAGTATAAGCGTGTATCGTTGTCATAAGACCAGTTTCAATTCCTATACCTTCCTTTATTAAAACATGAACTATTGGTGCCAAACAATTTGTTGTACAGGAAGCATTTGAAACAATATGATGGTTGTTAGGATCATAATCCTCATGATTAACTCCCATAACAAAAGTCTTTATATTACCTTTTGCAGGAGCAGTAATAATAACTTTCTTAGCACCAGCTTCAAGATGTCCTTTTGCCTTCTCTTCATCCGTAAATAAACCAGTTGACTCTATAATATACTCAACACCAAGCTCACCCCAAGGTAATTTATTTAATCCCTCCTTTGGAGCAAGCAAACACTTAATCTTATGCCCATTAACAATCAACACATCGTTATATTCCGAAGCACTAGAACTCTTCTCAGCACCTAAATCCCAATTCCATCTTCCATGAACAGAATCATATTTAAGCTGGTAAACAAAATAATCAGCTTCATTAACAATATCAACTACAGCAACAACATCTATTTCCTTTCCCAAAAGCCCCTGTTCAACTAAAGCCTTAAAAGCTAGTCTACCTATTCTTCCAAAACCATTTATAGCCACTTTAATTCCCATAATTAAACCTCCTATAAAATCTCATTTTTTCTATTTTTATAGAAATCTTTGTCAAAAATCAAGTATATAAAAATTGGTATCTCTCGTGTAAAGATAAGATGAAAAAAGTACATTTACCTATGTATAATTTAAACGATGTCAAACTACACAGATACTTCATATTACATAAAAAGCGAAGAATTTACTGGATTTTACTGTGAAATGGGAATAAAGGAAATACTGTACAGAGAAAAATCTGAATTTCAGCTTATAGAGATAGTTGATACAATACCATTTGGTAAAGCACTTATAACAGACGGAATATTAATGATTACAGAAATGGATGAAGCAATATATCACGAAATGATGGTACATCTACCTTTATCTCTTGTCAAAGAACCTAAAAATTTACTAATAATAGGAGGTGGAGACGGAGGATGCGCAAGAGAAACATCAAAATACCAATCTATAGAAAAAATAGATCTAGTAGAAATAGATGAAAAAATATTACAAGCAACACAAAAATACTTAAAAACATGGGATGGAACAAACTACAAAAAATTAAACATTTACATTGATGATGGATTTAAGTTTTTGAAAACGACTACAAACCAATACGACGCTATAATAATAGATATAAGTGCACCAATAGAAATAGCAAAAGACCTATATTCAAGAGAATCATTCGAAAGAATAAATCAAATTCTATCCGATGAAGGGGTATTTGTAATACAATCTGAATCAGTATACCTTACACCAAACGTATCAAAATATATTTTACACCAAATTAAAGACTTAATAAAATTCTCTAGTGTATACAGCATCTGGGTGCCTTCGTTTTTCTCACCTTGGAGCTTTGTAATAGGATCAAAAAAGAATCCCCCAGAAAAACCTAAATACAACAACCTACCTCCCTCAACATTAAAAAATCTAAAATCTTACTCTCAAGAAACACACATCTCTTCTTTTGCCCTACCTCCTTACATAAAAGAATACTTAAACCAAGGAAACCATGAAGAGTTTGCAGAAATACTTAACAAAAATATCTTAAGAAAAATTTTAGAAAAAAATGAATAATCGAAAAAAAAGTATAAATACGATATCCACAAAAACAGAATTCCACAACATTTCACGTAAATATCGTACAAAAAATAATATCAAACTGTTTAATAAGCAAAAATCTAAAGACAAATCCGTACATCTAAATTGTCCATCAAAATTCAACAAAAACTCCAACTTAAAACCATGATTAACGAAATCAACAACTTAGAAATAAAAATCAATGAAGAAATAGAGAAAAAAATACAACAATACTTAGATAAACTTTTTGAGTGGAATGAAACAACAAACCTTACATCACTAGGTAAAGAAGAATTTTTAAAAAAACACGTTATCTTTTCATTAAATTACTATGAATTTGTAAAAGAATTTGAAAACATTTTTGACTTTGGTAGTGGAAATGGAGTACCAGGAATACCTTTAAGTTTTCTTTTTCCTGAAAAGAAATTTA
>CALFVP010000202.1 GCA_937928175.1 uncultured bacterium
CTGATCTTAGAAAAGATCTTTCCGAATACAGATTGCTTAAAGCAGATGATATTAAAAAAAAGTTTTTGCCTTATTACGATTTGTATTTAAGAAGATCCATAAAACTAAATCCCCTAAATTACAAAGCGTGGTTTAATTTAGCCCAATACTACAGGTACTATGTTTCTTACTATTTTTCGTTCGATGAACTTAAACCTGCTGAAAACTTATTTGTTAATGATATTGAAATTCAAGACTACTTTAATAGTATTAAATCGTACGTTTTGAATACATCAAAGCTTTCTTCTTGGAATGTAGTTACTAAAAGGCAGAAAGATGTAAAGTTTTTGATAGAGATAAAAGACAAATTGCTTCCTATAGAATGGTCTTTCTGTAAGGATAGCATTTTTTGGGCTGTTGGTAGCTTTAAAATGATAAATTCATCTTTTGTTACTGTTTTGGGTGAAAAAGATTTATTCTACTATAGAAATTTTGACGTTGTTGTAAAATTGGATTTGGATATTGTTAAAGATTACGTTTCTATTAGTGCGGTAGTTTTAGATCCTTTATCACTTTCTACCTTAACGAATTTTAATATTTCTCAGAAGTTAGGTAACAATTTTCTATCTGAGATTTACGAAAATTTTAGAATTAAGATGTATTCCGTTTTACCTTCTTTTGGTATTGTTGAGGGAATTAGTGGTAACTTGGTTGTTGCTAGGTTTTCCAATAAGTTCCCTAAGGTTGGAGATGAAATTGTTATAACTAGTAGTAAAATAAGTGATGTTTTGAAGGGTAGTTATAAGGAAGTTGCTAGAGGTAAAGTTATAGATACCGATGGGGAATATGTAGCTATAGATTTGGATGAAAAGTATAAATTTATTTCTTCGATTGATAGAGGTTATATTGTCCTTAAGCTTTAGTATTTTTAGCTAAGCAATAGTATATTGAATCTTTAAATTTTAGGTTTGAATCCTAGGATTATGAAATCATCTTTTACTTTAGCTTCTTTTAGACCCTTTATGTAAGAAAATATCTCTTCTATTGTATCTTTTATTGATAAATTTTTGCAGAATACTATCAAGTCTATTATTTTAAATTCGTCAATTTCGTTTCCTTTAGATGTTTCTAATTCGACTATACCATCGGTGTATAAAAAGAATTTATCTTTAGATGATATTGGTATTTCATGATATTCGAATTTTTCATTACTTTTTATGCCTATTGGTTTATTTAGGTGTAATATATTTTCGAGTTGTACTGTTTTGTCTTCTTTGAGTATTAGTCCGTACTTGTGTCCTGCTGATATGATTTTTGCTTTCATTTTTTCTATGTCTACTTCGCATATTATTCCTGTTATATAAGAGAATGTATCTGGGTCTAATGTTTTGTCGTTTATCGAGAATATTGATTCGTTTAGCTCTTCTAGTATCTTGTTTATAGTTTCGTTTTGTTGGATGTTCTTTTCTATTATATTTTTAGCTACTGATGCTAAAAATCCTGCCGATAAGCTGTGTCCAGCCACATCGAATACCCCCACTATAGTTTTTTTTCCGTTGTCTCTAGCTATGAAAAAGTCACCACCTATTTCCATAATTTGTTCTGATAGTTGGTATTTTGCGTATATATCAAGGTTGGATGATTCAATTTTTGATTCGTATAGGTTTATTGAGTTCATTAGTTTTCTTATTCTGATAGCTTCATTGTATAAGTGTATTACTGTTTTTCGATCTGCAATTTGTATTGGGTAAAATATTATTCCTTCAATTTGTGTTGTTTCCGTAGATATTTTTTTTAGGTGGAAAGTCATTCCGTTTTGTACTACTATATCTTCACCAATGTACTTTAAACTTGCTTTTAGAGATTGAATGTCTTCGTATTTTTCACTTTCCGGAAATGTTGTTTTGAATTTTTTGTTACTACTTATTATTTTTTGATTTTGTTTAGATACTATTACTATTGGTATTTCCATAAGATCTGCTATTTTTATAAGTGTATCTTCCGTTTTTTCTAATTTGTACTTAAACTTTGATATTGCCATTTTTACTTTATTTTCTGGTAGGTACTCTGCGTTTACGTCAAATAGTAGTTGGTATCCGTTTTCAATTTCAACACTTTTCATAAATTTCGCTGTTCTATTTTTTTTAGTTTCTTTTATTATCTCATCTAAGTTTAAGAAAGTTTTTATCTCTGAAATTACTATAGTATTGCAAGTTGTTTCTATATTGTTAGTTTTTAGGTCAACAGTTACCTCACAAGTTACTATGTTTTCTTCTTTTTTTGTGTTTTCCGTTTTCACTTTTAGTAGTTCTTCTGTTATTTTTTTGTTTGATATGTGGAGTATTGAAAGTGATAGGAAATCTATTAGCATGTTTAGTACTGTTAATGATTCATCTGATACGTAAAGTTTTTGTGTAAAAATTAAAAACATGTGTGAGATATTGATATCTTTGTATATTGGTACAAGTATTACGGTATTGACGTTTAATTCTTTACATAGTTTTAATACTTCTTCTGAAGAAATGATAGATAGATCGCTAGGTATCCCAATTCTGTGTTTGTTTTTGTCAATGTGTATCATTTTTATGTGAGATTCTTGTAATATTTCTGTAAGGTTTTTTTCTTTGAATATTTGTTTTAGCTTTGAGATTTGGTGTATGAAGGGGAAAAATGCTTCTGTTGAATCTTGGAATACGAAATTGTTTTGATGTACCTTGAAATGTGCTACAAATTTGCTTTCAAATAGTTTTTGAAGTAAGTTAAGAAAATTTATCATTATTTCTTGTGTAATTTCCAGTTCTTTTATTACTTCGTTACTTATTACTTTATTGTAGCATAAAGTTAGAAATTTTTTTGTTAGGTTTGATTTTGAAGGTAAATACACTCTTTTAGAAATTGTGGATATTATTTTTACTATCGTTAGCGAGATTGCAGTAAAAAATATTAAGGATAAAGAAATTAAAATTATGTATGTGTATTCCATGATGTTGTGTTTATTAATATTAATACTAAATTTAAATCTAGTTTTCAATTTAATGAATTTGTTTTGAAGTTATTTTTTTATTTACTATAGAAAATATGAAGAAGATAGAAGTGCTTGTTGTTGATGATTCTGCTTTGATGAGGAAAATGGTTAGCGATATACTGTCTTCGCATCCTATGATACATCCTAAAGATACAGCTATAAATGGGAAAGTTGCTTTGAATAAGATAATGAAGAATGATTACGATATCATACTTCTTGATATAGAGATGCCAGAGATGGATGGAATACAGTTTTTGGAGGAGTATTCGAAAGTTGGTAAAAATATTCCTGTTATAATTTTGTCTTCGTTTGCTAAGAGGGGAGCTGAGATTACAATAAAAGCTTTATCTTTGGGTGCTAAGGATTTTATTACTAAACCTTCTGGTCCAATATCTATGGATATCAATAAAGTCAGAAATGAGATACTTGAAAAGGTATTGATATGGGGAATTAGAAGATCGGTTGAGGTTAAAGAATCGGGTGTTAAAGGTTCTGTTAGTGTTGATGAAAATCTTAATATAGTTAAAGAGGAGAAGATAGTTTTTAATAATCCTTCTATTTATGAAGTTGTTAGTAAGAAAAAGATTTTTCCTAAGCTTTTGGCTATTGGTATTTCTACAGGTGGTCCTCCAGCTTTAAGAAAACTTCTCTCTGAGCTTGATAACGATTTTCCTTTGGGTATAGTTATAGCTCAACATATGCCTGAACTTTTTACTGCTGAATTTGCAAAGTCCCTTTCGGAATTTTTGCGTAATTTTACCGTCGTTGAAGCTAAAGATTTTGAAAGTATTGTTCCTGGAAAAGTTATAATTGCAAAAGGTGGAAAACATACTATTGTTGATAAGAAGAATGGTGAATGTTTTGTTAGAGTTATTGAGGATGATAGGTTTGTTTTTAAACCTTCTTGTGATCTTTTATTTGATA